>CAYYSS010000270.1:0-4418 GCA_964474325.1 uncultured Nitrospirota bacterium | reverse complement strand
AACGAGGACATCTACCGGGCCTGTGCCAAGGCCTGCACCGATCCGGCGCGCGATATGGACTTTACCCGCCCGGACCGGGAAGCCTTCGAGGCCTGTCCGTCCGACTCCATCGACTACGCGGTGATGGAAAAGACGTCCCGGGCCGTCGTGGTGCCGTTCGATGGGGGATGGTCCGACGTAGGTTCCTGGTCGGCCCTCTGGGAGGCCGGCCTCGGCGAAAACGACGCGGGTAACGTGACCCACGGCGACGTGCTTCTCGAAGGGGTGAAGGACTCGTTCATCTATGCGGGCGACCGCATGGTGGCCGCCCTGGGGCTCGAGGACTGCGTTGTCGTCGAGACCGCCGATGCCGTTCTCGTCTCCCGGAAGGATACGGTCCAGGATGTAAAAACGATCGTCGCCCGTCTCAAGGACGCGAACCGGGAGGAAGCCCTGCTCCACAGGAAGGTGTTCAGGCCATGGGGTGCCTACGAATGCCTGGATACGGACGAACGGTTTCAGGTGAAGCGTATCACCGTGAACCCGGGAGCCGCACTGTCGCTCCAGCTCCACCACCACCGGGCCGAGCACTGGATCGTTGTGAAGGGGGCTGCGAAGATTACCCGGGGAGAGGACGTGGTCATCCTCGGAGAAAACGAATCCACGTACATCCCTCTTGGCGTGAAACACCGGCTGGAAAACCCGGGGAAGATCCCCCTGGAACTGATCGAGGTCCAGTCCGGAAGCTACCTCGGCGAAGACGACATCGTGCGTTTCGAAGACACGTACGGTCGGATGGGTGAGAAGTGAGAGTCTGGGAAAAGACGTTGGCAGTCGGCAGTCGGCAGTCGGCAGTTGAAAATCGTCAATCGCCCTCGCCCATAGCCTGTCGCCTTTCCCCAGTGAGCCCCTTGCCTTTAACAGTCGACAGCTAGCCCGCACGCTTGCAGGCCTTTGAGGAGAGAACTATGAAGACAGCGCTTATAACAGGAGTCACGGGACAGGACGGCGCCTACCTGGCCGAACTTCTGCTCGACAAGGGGTACGAGGTCCACGGGATCAAACGCCGTGCGTCGTCGTTCAATACAGACCGGATCGACCACCTCTACCGGGACCTCCACGAGGACGACGTCCGGTTCCGGCTCCATTACGGGGATCTTACGGACGCTACGAACCTGATTCGGATCATCCAGGATATCAGACCCGACGAGATCTATAACCTTGCGGCCCAGTCCCACGTCCAGGTTTCCTTCGACACCCCGGAGTACACGGCGAACGCCGACGCCTTGGGTACGCTCCGGCTTCTTGAGGCGATACGGATTCTCGGGCTCACGGAAAAAACGAAATTCTATCAGGCCTCCACGTCGGAACTTTTCGGCCAGGTCCGGGAAGTCCCCCAGCGGGAGACAACGCCGTTTTATCCCCGAAGTCCCTACGCGGCGGCCAAGCTCTACGCCTACTGGATCACGGTGAACTACCGCGAGGCCTACGGCATATTTTCATGTAACGGCATCCTCTTTAACCACGAAAGTCCCGTCAGGGGCGAGACCTTCGTCACCCGGAAGATTACCCGGGCCGCCGCACGGATAAAACTCGGGCTTCAGAAGAAGATCTATCTGGGGAACCTCTCGGCCAGGCGGGACTGGGGCCACGCCCGGGATTACGTGGAGGGTATGTGGCTCATGCTCCAGCAGGACGAACCGGAGGACTTCGTGCTCGCCACCGGCCGGCAGCATTCGGTGCGGGAATTTCTGGAGCTGGCATTCAGGGAAGTCGGGCTCACCGTCGAATGGAAGGGCTCGGGTATTGACGAAAAGGGTATCGTCGCGGCCGTCGATTCGGCGAAGGCCGGGCCGGCTTCGACGCTGGCCGTCGCTCCCGGCGACGAGGTTGTCGCGGTCGATCCCCGGTACTTCCGCCCCACCGAGGTCGATACCCTGCTCGGGGATCCCTCGAAGGCGAAGGAGAAACTCGGCTGGACGGCCCGTACCCCCTTTGCGGATCTCGTGGCCGAAATGGTACGGGAAGACCTTGTCGCCGCCGAACGGGACCAGCTGTGCAAACGCAAAGGGTTTCGGGTGATGAGGTATCATGAGTAGAGCGTTGGCAGTCGGCAGTCGGCAGGTCATGTTTCATTGGCGGATTACGGCGGGAAGAGTCGAGCGGTCCCCCGGTTTAATTGAAATATGGCGTTTGAGAACTTAGATGTATGGAAGCTTTCTTCGCGCCTTTGCGCGGGCATCTATAAAGAACTGAGGGCGCTCAAAGATTATGGTTTCAAGGATCAGCTCACCCGGTCTGCACTATCGGTGCCCTGTAATATTGCTGAGGGGATAGAACGGGAGTCTGTCAAGGACAGGATAAGATTTCTTTCGTATGCAAAAGCTTCTTGCGGCGAACTCCGGACACAGATTTACATTGGTATGGATATAGATTATATTTCGAGGGAGTTTGGAAACGAATGGATCAAAGAGACAAAGCAAATAAGTGCGATGATCGTTGGTTTAATAAAATCGCTCAGGGAGACGTCGGAAAATGAGTGGAACGCCGAAGAGCGCCGGCATAATTGAGTCCTTACTGACCATGAATCCGCCTGCCGCCAACCGCCAACCGCCAACCGCCGACTTTTTTCCGGCTCCGGCCATGAATTTTTCAGCCGCCAGCCGCCAACCGCCAACCGCCGACTTTCTTCTCATCCTCAACCTCGCGCGATGACCCGGTCAGCGCGCATTTATATCGCCGGCCACCGGGGGCTTGTGGGCTCGGCCATCGTGCGGGCTCTGGAAAAGGCGGGCTACGGCAATCTTCTCCTCCGGAGAAGCGACGAACTCGATCTCACGGACCAGGCCGCAACCCGGGCCTTCTTCGCCGAGAAGCGGCCCGAGTACGTGTTTCTCGCCGCGGCGAAGGTCGGGGGTATTCACGCCAACAACACCTACCCGGCGGATTTCATCGCCGTCAACCTGAGAATCCAGTCCAACGTGATCGAGGCCGCCTATCGCTACGGGGTAAAAAGGCTACTCTTTCTCGGGAGTTCCTGTATCTACCCCAGGTCGGCGCCCCAGCCGATGAAGGAAGAGCACCTGCTTACGGGGCCCCTTGAACTCACGAACGAACCCTACGCCCTGGCGAAGATCGCGGGTATCAAGATGTGCGAATCGTTTAACCGGCAGTACGGCACCCGCTTCGTCTCAGTCATGCCCACGAACCTCTACGGCCCGGGGGACAACTTCAGCCTCGAGAACTCCCACGTCCTTCCGGCCATGATCCGCAAATTCCACGAAGCAAAGATGGCAGCCAAGGGTGCCCACTCAACCGATGTTTCCGCCGACCGCCGACCGACGACGGCAAACGCGCATCCCCGGGTCGTCCTATGGGGCACCGGTGCGCCCATGCGGGAGTTCCTCCACGTCGACGATATGGCGTCCGCCTGTCTCTTCGTCATGAATCTGCCCGACGATGTTCTCGACCGCCATTTCCGCAACTACCCCGAGCCGTCCTTCGTGAACGTTGGTACCGGAACGGACGTGACGATCCGGGAACTCGCGGAGACCGTCAGGGAGGTCGTGGGGTTTGAGGGGGAGATCGTCTGGGACCGGACGAAACCGGATGGAACTCCTCGGAAACTACTGGATGTCTCAAGGCTCGAATCCCTCGGGTGGAAGGCGGAAATACCCCTCCGGGACGGGATAAAATCCACCTACCGGTGGTTTCTCGATCACGCCGATACGATCCGGAGATAAGACAATGATGTTTGGAAAAGACGTTGGCCCGTCTTCGCCAAAGGCTGCGCCCTGGCAGGCGGTTGGCAGTCGGCAGTCGGCGGTTGGCCGTTCCCTATCGCCTCTCGCCCATAGCCCCTTGCCTTTCACGTCCCACGTCTAACGTCTAACGTTTTCCGTCTTCTTGCCTTTCCCCCTCGCCCCTTGCCTGCGCCACCGGCGCGCCCCCCGGCCCCTGCGACCGGCCGGCATTTGAAAAAAGTTCGGCGTGCAGCAGCTTGAACCCCGCATATTAATGGGCTAGAATCACTACATGAATATTGACGTAATTCGCAAGAAGAGGGAGGACATCCTGAGGCTATCCGCCGCCCGGGGGGCGTACGACGTACGTATATTCGGTTCAACGGTACAAGGCGGGGACCGTCCGGACAGCGATGTCGATTTTCTTGTGGAACTTCGGGCGGGTCGTTCGTTGCTGGACTTGTCCGGCTTACGTCAGGATTTAATCCGTCTGTTGGATGTGGATGTCGATGTAGTTACACCTAAGGCGCTTCATTGGTATATCAGGGAGCGTGTCCTGAAAGAAGCGGTACCGCTATGAAAGATGATACGCTCTACCGTATTCACATCGGTGAGTGTATCGATCGTATACGGTCATATGTATGTGACTTTTCAAAAGTGTTCCCCAGGTCTTTTTCATAAGTATTCCCCAGGGTT
>CAYYSS010000269.1:0-4425 GCA_964474325.1 uncultured Nitrospirota bacterium | reverse complement strand
AGGCGGGAAGACGTAAGAGGCAGGAAGACGTTAGACGTGAAAAGACTTTACTTCTCCCGTCTCCCTTCTAACTTATTCCTTCTGCCTTCCGCCGAAGGCGGGTGCCCGGCCCGTCTCGCGACAAATTTTTTGCAACAATGGGGTAAATAATGAAAGATGGCTTCCATGAATATGCTTTGAGGAAAAAGGGAGGTATGAAAAGGCTCGTGCTGTCTCTGTGTCTGGGTGTTGTTCTGTGTGTTTTCTCCGTGCTTGCTCCGGGCAGTGTTACCGCCGGCGTGACACTGTCGTCCTCGCACATTAAGGCCGGGCACCCCGTCGGGATACAAGGAACGATACCGGCAGGCGAAGACCTGGTTATCGTCGTTTGTACGGAGGCTTTGTTCAGCGGAGATCAGGCGCCCGGGCCCAAGGAACGGGACAAGCTTCGGAAGATGTTCGGGAATGCCGCCGTGCCGCCCCAGTATTACATTCTGACGAACCGTCCCGAACACTTCGCCACACCCCGGTCGGTTTTCAAGGGGCAGACGAAGGGGCCGTTTGCCTTTCCGCCGTTCAAGTACCAGGTACGTGCAAACAAACTGAAGAAATGGAACGAACTCCCCGATAACGTCCGGCGCGCACTCGGCCCCATCCGTAACGAACAGGAGTGGGATTTTCTGCGCTTTACCCACGAAGACAGTTTCGGCATCAACACGGTTACGAAAGAACGACCGATCGGCGGCGGCAACGCCCGACTGGTGTTGAGCGACGGCACCGTGGTAAAGGAAGCCTGGAACAAGGGGGTAGCGCTCTCCGTCGATACGACAACCGGGGAATTCTCGGCACAGTTCACCCCGTATCGGAACATTCCCCCCGATACGGTTATGGCCGTATACGTGAACGGGGAACGGGCCGGGACGTTTACCGTTATGCAAGACGGTTACTATTTTGCGACCGCCGGGACCTATATGAATCCGCTGGTTGTGGTCCTCGGTGCTTTCGTTATAGGGTGTTTATTCGTCATCATGGGAGCCGCCGGGGGGCTTTTCACCGCGGCATTTCAGATTACGGTACTCGGGACGAAAGGGCCGCTCGGCATCAACGCTGCCAATACCATAAAACCCACAAATCTCTTTCTCACGTTCTTCTCGCCGCTTACCGGTCTCGTCAACTACTTTAAAGAACGGCGCTTTGCATGGCCCCCGGCGGTGTTTTTCGCCGTGGGGATACTCGTCGGCGCATTCTGGTTCGGCCCCGCCTATTCGGCCAAATATCTCCCGATGAAGGCATATAAGTTCTACCTGGGAATCGTCTGCCTCCTGATCGGCGTAAAGCTCTTCCATGAAAGCCTCCCCGGGAGTATCGCGAAGAAGAAGGAGATGAAGGCTATCGTCCGGAAATTCGACGAGGCGGTCCGTAAGGCAAAGGAGAGCGGGACGGCCGTCGAACTTGGAAAGGTCGAATTCGATCGCTTCAGTGTAAACCGTTTCGAGATGCGGTTCTGGGGAGAGACCTTTGTGGCCCGGCCTCTCCTCATGCTGGCCGGCGGCATCTTCATGGGTATGATTGCGGCCTCTTTCGGCGTGGGCGGGGGTTTTATGTTCATGCCGTTCATGACTACCTTGCTCGGTTATCCGATGTACCTTGCCGTACCTATCGCCCTTGCCGGCACGTTCGCAACGTCGGTGGGGGGGATAACCAAGTACGTATTGATGGGATACCAGCCGGACTGGCTGATGGCCGTCGGAATAGCCGTCGGTGCAATCGGGGGCGGTATGGTGGGACCGAGAATACAGAAAAAACTCCCGGAGGTATTCCTCAAACGTACGCTTGCTCTGGCGTTGATACTCGTGTTTCTCAAATACACCGAAGCACTGCCGTTTTTGCGCTGAGACGGATGGACGCGGGTGTCGTGATGGGTTTTCTGGACATGCTCTGGTTTGAGGGTATTGAGCCTCTTGCGGCCGCGGCGGGCGGGGGGCTGGAGCGGTTCTTCCTGGAGCCGATGCGGCTCCTCCGGATGGATCCTCTTTTGCAGGTTTTCGTTGTGGCCGCCGCGACGGCGGCTCTCTCGCTCGCCCTGAAGCGGAGCCTTCGGATCAGTGCGAAAGAGGCTTCGTTTCGACGACGTTTCGACAGGAGGCAGCGGTCCCGGAAGGATATGCTTCTGCTGGAAGATCCCCTTCTCAGGCGCTCTCTCCTCCAGGCTGCTGACGGTGCTCTGGACGAGGAGTACAACACGTACCTTGCCGAGATGTTCGCGTTACGCGGAGCGGGATATCTTCTTCCTGTGCTCTGCGCGTTATGGTGGCTCGACGGGCGGATCACGACGGGATCGATCCCGATTCCGTTGGTCTTCATGGCGGGCTATGCCGTCGCGATTACGGGTATGATAACGGCCGGCCGCCTTTGGAAACTGCGTGTGTCGAGCCCTTCGGGGAGGCGATGACACGGGTACTCCCGGCGACGCAGGGACCCAATCCAAAGGGGGCCTGCCGGCACACTACCTGTGGATCTTTCACAGCTTGACGAGAACATGCGGATACTGAATTTGAATCGATTTCGAGGAGGTTATTTGTGGAAAAGAAACTGCTGATGATTATTACGCACTCATCCGATGCACCGGAGCGGGCCGCGGCGGCCCTCGCCGTTGCCAACACCGCGGTAGCGGAGGGGAGGGACCTGGTTATTTTCGCCCTCAATGAAGGCGCCCTTCTTGTGAAACGGGGGTTCGTCGATACGATTACGGACCAGAAGGCCTTCCCGCCGATCAAAGACCTCCTGGCGGGACTCATCGAGGCCGGCCAGCGGTTCTATGTATGCAGTACCTGCGCGGCACAATTCGATATTGAAACCAGTGACCTCATTCCCGAAACCGTCATGGCGGGGCCGCCGGTTCTTCTGGCCCTGACGGACGAGCGGGAAGTAATGAACTTTTAGTCTCGTGCACATGCACATGACGACAAAACGCATACATTTTGGACACAAAACCGGTGAAACGTGAATGGTGAATTGTGAAAGAAAAACGGGTAAGGTGGAGAGTGTTAAGGAATCGAAAGGTAATCCCGCCGAAGGCGGACAAACTTCCGGTTTCTGACTTCCCGAATCGGGTCTCCTGACCCATGCAGGGTCGATCCGACTGGTTTCCGTCCCCTGAAGCGGCTTGTCCGCGTTAGGCGAACCGTTGATGAATCGCGCATCTGCAGGCAGACGTGCCGCGGCGGCCGTTTTCGGTGTGGTCGCCCTGTTTCTCGCGTGGCGCTTTGTGCGCCCGATGAATATTTTCGTTGTTGAAGATCGCTTTGCCGTTCCCCGCCACGAGGAAATTCCGGCGGGGCTTGGCTCCCTGAGCGCACGCGAATGCGGTACCTGTCACGAAGAGATATACCGGGAGTGGTCCGGGAGCATGCACGCCAAGGCCTGGATCGATCCCTATTATCAAGTTGACTATGTTTTTGACGGATCGCAACAGATCTGCCTGAATTGCCACATTCCGTTTGAGAACCAGCAGGAAAACCTCGTGCTCGGATTCCGGGACAAGGAGCGGTTCGACCCCATTGTCGAGCCGAACCCCGATTTTGATCCTGCTTTCCGCGACGAGGGGGTTACGTGTGCCGTGTGCCACGTGCGAGACGGGAGCATCGTCGGCCCCGCCGGGTCGGACCGTGCGCCCCATCCCGTGAAGGCGGATCCCCGCATGAGGTCGGGCAGTACGGTGTGCGCCCGCTGTCACGTTGTTTCGGGTAAACGGTGGGACACGTTCTTTCGGATTCCACCCTGCGGTACCGTGGCTGAAATAGAGGAAGCGGGTCGGGAATCTGACTGCGTGGGCTGTCACATGTCCCCGGTTACGCGCCCGCCGGCCGTCGGCGTTCCGCCCCGCCCGGGCCGCCGGCATTTCTTCCGTGGCGGGCATCATCCGAGTACCGTTGCTGAAAGTCTCCGCGTGGAGTACGCGAAGCTGTCGGAAGACGACGCCGTGACCTACGAGTTCACACTGACGAATATCGGCGCGGCCCATTATCTGCCGACGGGTACGCCGGACCGGCATCTTACCCTGGAACTCAGATTACGCGATAGAAAAGAGCGTATTCTCGAGGAAAAAATCTTTACGCTGAAGCGGTATATTCTCTGGCGCCCGTTCATTGTAGATCTTCGGGACACACGGCTTCCCTACAATGAACCGCGAAGCTACCGGTTTACCTTCAACACAAACCGAACGAATCCTCCCGTCTCGCTCGATGTTATCGTCCGTTACCACCTTCTTGACGAAAAGAGGCGTAAGCGCATCGGTTACCGGAATACCGAGCCGATCGCATATCCGATATACTCCACGACGATCCCGCTGTAACGCGAGCAGCGGCCCCTTTCGCGGAAAAGATTTGGGAAAAGATTTGATAATCATTAGAGTGCACCTCCTCTGGAGCGCAGGAACGAAGTTCT
>CAYYSS010000268.1:0-4460 GCA_964474325.1 uncultured Nitrospirota bacterium | reverse complement strand
TATTTTTTTGATCCCGCCGGCCCCTTTCGCGGGAATTCTTTTGCAACAACAGGGTGTACCAGTCCTGAAAGGCTCCCATCGCGCAATTATTCAATACGCAAACCCCTCCCGTCTCCGCCCGACGAGCATAAACCGCGGCAATGCAGGTAAACTTAGCGGGGTACGTCTTATATGAAGGTAGCCCTGATCATACCCCGGAACACGTCCGACACCGGACGCAGTTTCTACGACTATAAGTTCTACGCGACGTTTTTTCTCTCCCGTAGCTACATCTCCTACCTCCTTGCCGTCCCGACGATCGCGTCGCTCACGCCGGATGAGTACGAGGTGCGGGTGTTCGACGAAAATATCGAGGATATCGATTACACCTGGGATGCCGACTTGGTTGGTATCAGCGTGCGAACGATGTTTGCCGGAAGGGCCTACGAGATCTCGGATACGTATCGGAAACGGGGTGTAACGACCGTCCTCGGTGGGATCCACCCCTCAATGTGTCCGGATGAGGCCCTCGAACACTGCGACAGCGTGGTTATCGGCGAGGCCGAGCGGGTCTGGCCCTCCCTGCTCCGGGACGCCCGGAGCGGAACGCTGAAGCCGCGCTACACCGCGGAAGAACCCGCGGATTTACAGGCCGGCCCGCCGACCGAACGCTCCTCCCTGTCCCGGGAGCGGTACATCTCGGACATTCTTCAGACCACCAAAGGGTGCCCGTTCAACTGCGAGTTTTGTTCGGTGCACGTATTCGACGGCAGGACGATCCGGCACAAAACAGTGGAACAGGTGCTCCGGGAGGTCCGGGACATCGCGGACGTCCCTGCCAAGTTCAAAAAGAAGAACGCCATATTCTTTGCCGACGACAACATCATCGCCGACAAGAAATTCGCCCGCGAATTGTTTACGGCGTTGAAAACATACAACGTAAACTGGATGTGCCAGGCTTCCATCAACATCTCGGAGGAAGACGAACTGCTCCAGTTGATGCGGGAGGCCGGGTGCGGCGCCGTCTTTATCGGTTTCGAATCATTGTCCGAGGAAAATCTTGCCGATATGCAAAAGAGGATCAACAGAAAATTCGACTACGAGACCGCAATCCGGACGATACAGTCCTACGGAATACTGGTCCACAGTTCGTTCATCATCGGGTACGATCATGACTCCGATTCCTCCTTTGACGAACTCATTGCGTTCATTCGGAAAACACGGCTCCTCATGCCCCTGATCAATATACTTACGCCTTTTCCAGGGACGAAACTCTTCAAACGCCTGGAAGAAGAGGGGCGCATCCTGCATAAGGACTGGAACAGATACGACACGAAAAATGTGGTGTTCACGCCCCTGGGAGTATCGCCCGCGGAACTATCCGCGGGATACCGCAGGATTCTCCGGGCGATCTATTCCTACGACGCCATTTTCGACAAGCTGAAATATTACTGGCGCATGGACTTCTGGAAACGCAACAATGCAGACGACCCGGTGAAGTTCATCTATCGCCTTCTGTTCGCCCTCCGGCTGTGCAGTCTGCTCTTTTCGCTGGATTTTCGCCGGTCCCGGTTCATCTTGAAAGTCCTGCCCTGGGTATTCAACAGGCGGGTCCGCGTTTCGACCATCGTGACCCTCATGGCCTATAACGATTTCGCGTACAGCTTATAACGGCTTAGTTTCTTTATCCGCAACTTCCCGCCGGGTCGGGTCTTCTCGACGAAGGGTCGATTCGACGTTGCAATTTGCAGAGAAGTTTCATCCGTGTTGTCGCATCGCCTCTTCGGTTGCGGCTCCAAGGCCGCCGTGGGGCATTTGTCCGCAAATCGCACGGGCAAGGCCGCCCGGTGGTTAAGTACTGAACGTTAACGGCCGGATCGATTTTTCGCCTGGAGCGGCAGGTAGTCGCTCATCGTACAGATATAGGGAGGGACCTCGCCCTCGAGATTCTATATTTCCGTATTCGAGTTCTCACCTGCACGCCACGTGGCCCGTGCCTGCGGCGGGTTTTCTATGTGGATGTAGAACAGGGGTGTCTCGTTGGCGTTTTTCGGTCTGCCTCCACGCGATCGCATGGGAGCGGGTCAGGTTCACACCTCGGCGCCAACGGCATCTTGTACCGAGAAAAACCGCCGGTATGCCCATATGCCAAGGACGCCACAAATAAAACCGCTCCCATGAGCCGCATAACCCACCTCGGGTAGTGTTTCCAGTCCGGCATAGATTGAAGAATAAAGTATTTGGAAAACAAACCATACTCCGAGATACAGCGCTGCCGGCACGTCAATGAGTGTAGACCTTACAGTTGCATGAAATACGGGGCCGGCGGCCTCAAAAAAATCCGCAACACGGCGTTATTATTGGTTGAAACAGCGCCGGGGCGCCGGTCTGTGTGATGTTGCAGGAATTCACATTTCGTGGCGTTTACCGTACGGTGCCCGGACCCGTTCGCCGTTTCAGGAAAAGTAGTGGCCGTGCGTATTTTTTTGATCCCGCTGGCCCCTTCTCCAAGAATCTTTTGCAACGTTAAGGTGTATTTTGCGTTGGCAAAGGGAAGGCACGAAGGCGCAAAGGTTCTGAAAAGCGTCTCACGTCTCCCTTCTCACGTCTGATGTCCAAAGACTGCCGTCCGCCAACGTCTTTTCCCGGTCTTTTTCCCTCTCCCCTCGCCCACATCCTATAGCCCTTTGCCTCTTGCCCGCGCCTCCGGTGGGCTTGACAGGAAGTCCTCGGTTATGTGATACTGCCTAACATGAAATCGGATTTCAATTTCATATGGGCCCGTCCATGAGCCAGGCCGTTGCGCAGTTCCGGGGATTTCTGCGGGAGGAGGGGCTTCAGTTGACGCCGCAACGGGAGATAATCCTGAGCGAGTTTCTGAAGGCGAAGGAGCATCTCAGCGTGGAGGAGTTGTATGACCGTATAAAGAAGAAGCATAAGACCATAGGCCAGGTAACCGTTTTTCGAACCCTGAAGTTGCTGGTGGCCGCTCGGATTGCGGTGCCCGTGAGTTTCGGCGACAAAACGGTGCGCTACGAACCGCGATACGGCGTCGAGCATCATGACCACCTCATATGCGAACAATGCGGAAAAGTAATAGAGGTTCTGGACGCAAAACTCGAAAAGATTCAGGACAGGCTTTGCGACCGACACTCTTTTGTCCCCAGCAGACACCGGCTTGAAATATTCGGAACGTGCAGTGACTGCCGGTAATATTTTTTTCGCATGACGTTGAAATCGGATTTCATTTTCACTTGCGAATTGTGGTCGCACGACCAAAATAACCATACGGGAGGATAAAATGTTTGCAGGCTTTCTCATCGCATTCAGGGAAACGTTGGAGGCCGCGTTGGTGGTCGGTATCGTCTGGGGTTATCTCGCCAGAACGGGTTACACCGCGTACCGGGGAAGTGTCGTCCGCGGAGTTATTGTCGGCATTGCAGCCAGTATTGCCGGCGCATGGGGTTTCGAAGCGCTGGCCGGAGGGTTCGAGGGCAGGGTGGAGGAGATCTTTGAGGGGGTGACGATGCTGGTCGGCGGCGTTCTTCTGTCTACCATGATCGTATGGATGATGAATCGAAACGCGGGCCGCAGCCTGGAAGCCGGTGTCGCAAAGGCGGTGAACGATGCGGGCGGCACGACGCTGTTCCTTCTGGTGTTTGTCGCGATTCTCAGAGAAGGGATCGAAACAGTACTCTTCCTGGGAAGCGCCCGTATGATGACCGGGGAGATGGTCATGGGCGGCGCGGCGCTGGGGATCCTGATCGCGATCGGCACCGGCTGGGCATTCTTCCGGGGATCGCAGAGACTCCGCCAGAAGACGGTATTCACGATATCGAGCGTGCTGCTCGTACTCTTTGCAGCGGGTCTCTTTGCACACGGTGTCCACGAGCTTCAGGAGGCGGGAGTGCTGCCGGTTGTGGTCGAGCACCTGTGGGATGTTAATCCGACCGTGCTCGTCGAGGGCAGCTATCCTGTTTTGCATGAAAAAGGTGCCATTGGGAGCATTCTCAAGGGATTGTTCGGGTATAACGGAAACCCCTCACTGCTTGAGGTCTTGACCTACCTCGGGTATGTGGCCCTTGTGTTAGTGGCCTGGAACCGTGCAACCGGCGGTCGCCGACTTGACCCGTCACCATCCACAGCGTAACAGAGGTCGGGGAAACGTTCCGATTCCGTCGCGCCGGAGGCGCGGGCAAGAGGCGAAGGGCTATAGGATATGGACGATGGGCGATAGGCTATGGGCGGGGGGAGAGGGAAAAAGACCGGGAAAAGACGTTGGCAATTGGCGGTTTCCAGTCACAGCTCTCGTCCGTTAGCAGTTGGCCATCGGCAGTTGAAAATCGTCAATCCCCTCTCCCCCATCCTTTATCCCCTCGCCCGAAGCCTCTCGCCTATAGCCCATCCTTACGCCGTGTTGCTGATTTTTTTTTGAGGCCGCCGGCCCCGTATTTTAGTAGAGTCGATACCTGGCGCGGTTC
>CAYYSS010000267.1:0-4464 GCA_964474325.1 uncultured Nitrospirota bacterium | reverse complement strand
GGAACGGTGGAATCAAGAACATACGCACGGCCACTATTGGGAGTTCTATGTTCGACGTTCAAACCCAAAACCTTGAACCCGGAACCCCGAACCTTGTTTTATGCCGTGTTGCGGATTTTCTTGAGGCCGGCGGGCCCGTATTTTATGCAACGGTAAGGTAGTAAAACCGTCTCCATAACATCGTTTATCGCTTAAATCTCCATGAATATCTCACTTATCAGCTTGGGATGCGCGAAGAATCAGGTGGATTCCGAACACCTCCTCGGCAGGGTCGGTCCCGAGGCCGTCGTCGTCGACAACCCCGGGGATGCCGACGTGATCGTTATTAACACCTGTTCGTTCATCGAATCCGCCAGGGCAGAATCGATAAACACCATCATCGATGCCGGCAGACTCGGCAAGCGCCTTGTGGTCTTCGGGTGCCTCCCCGGACGGTACCGGGAAGAACTGGAAAAAGAGTTACCCGAGGTAGAGGCCTTTTTCGGGGTCGATGAGATCGACCGGGTGGCCGATCACCTTCGGGGCAGGGCGGGCCGGACAGGCGGCGGGCGCCTTCGCCTTGAAAAAACACCGTACACGTATCTGAAGATCGCCGAGGGCTGTAACCATCGGTGCTCCTACTGTGCGATTCCGGGTATCCGGGGGCCGTACCGAAGTGTCCCCGCGGAAAAGCTCGTCAAGGAAACCGAGGCCCTGCTGGAAGACGGGGTGAAAGAGCTGATCCTGGTCGCCCAGGACACAACGGCCTACGGGACGGATCGCACGGGGGACACCCTGCCCGGTCTCCTCCGCTCCCTTTCGAAAACGGGCGTGCCCCGGGTCAGAGTGCTTTACGCATACCCGGACAAGGTCTCCGACGAGCTTCTCGACACCATGGCCGAACTGGACAATGTCTGCCCTTACCTGGACATCCCGTTTCAGCATGCGGCACGCACGGTTCTTGCGCGGATGAACCGCCCGGGCGGGGGCCTGAGCCCACGGGTAGTCACGGAACGCATACGCAGACACATACCGGATATTACTCTTCGGACCACGTTTCTCGTGGGATTTCCCGGAGAGACCGACGATGAGTTTGAGGAACTCCTGGACTTTGTCCGGGAGATGAAGGTGGACCGAGTCGGCGCGTTTACGTTTTCGCCCGAAGACGGTACCCCTGCCGTGAGTCTTCCCGGACGGGTACCCCGGGAACTCGCCGAGGAACGCTATGAACGCCTTATGGAACTCCAGGCGGAGATCTCGTTCGAAAAGAACAAAGAACTCGTGGGCCGGACACTCCCGGTCCTGGTTGACGAGACGGACCGGACCGGAAGCATCGGCCGGCTCGAATCCCAGGCCCCGGAGGTGGACGGCGCAGTGATCATGGGCACATCCCTCACGCCGGGGACGATCATCCAGGCCCGTATCGTCCAGGCCCAGAACTACGACCTGGTGGCGGAGCCGGCGTGAACGGCGAAAACCTTCGCACCAATCGGCTGACGCCGCTGCACGTCGTCCTGTTCCTGCTTACCTGTACAACGACCCTGTTTGCCGGGGCGATCCAGGAGGGGGTCGTGCCGTGGCAGGACCCGGCGGGTCTCGTGAAGGGAATTCCGTTTTCCGTCTCCCTCATGACGATACTGCTCTGCCACGAGATGGGGCACTACCTCATGTCCCGGAAGCACGGAACACCGGCCACCCTCCCCTACTTCATACCGGCCCCGTCGTTTATCGGGACCTTCGGCGCCCTCATAAAAATGAAGCCGCCGATCGTCCACAGGCGGGCCCTTCTCGATATCGGGTCCGCGGGCCCCCTTGCCGGGTTCGTGGTCGCCGTGGCCGCTATTATCATCGGTCTTCCCCTCTCGGAGATCCATCCGCCGACAGGGCTTCCCCCCGGGGGGATTACCCTGGGCGATTCCCTGGTCTTCAGGATACTGGCGGAACTCCTGCTCGGCGTAGGGCCCGATGACGCCGAAATCCTTCTGCACCCGATCGCCTTTGCGGGATGGATAGGCCTTTTCGTCACCTCGCTTAACCTGATACCCGTGGGACAGCTCGACGGGGGACATATCGTCTTTGCCCTGTTTCCCGAGTTTCATTCCCTGGTCTCGAAACTCTCCATACCCCTGCTCATCATGATGGGGCTCTTTTACTGGCCCGGCTGGGCCCTCTGGGGTGTCCTCATGGTGGTACTCGGCACCGGGCATCCGCCGGTGGTCCTGCCCTACGTGGAACTCGACACAACCCGCCGGCGGACCGGCTGGCTTTCGCTGGCCGTATTCGTACTCACGTTCACGCCTACACCGTTCAGCGGGTATTAGCCCGCGGGCCGGGGAGCCGCGGCAATGTTCCCAGCCCCCCGCCTTTCAGGCAATACCAAAAAAACGATTATTTCATAATGCGTTACATGAAAACAGGTCAGATTCAATCCTGATAATCGAGACATGTGATCTAAATCATAAAAAAGCGGGGCGAAAGTGCTTGACTAAAATACTCAGACATAGTAAAGTCGTGTTAGGTCCGCAGGGATCGATTCTCCGATATAAAGGAGGGGAGTACGATGAAAAGAGATGTTTATCTGGACAACGGCGCATCACCGCCCTGTCACCCGGATGCGGCGCGGGAGGCCTGCCGGTATTATACCGAGTTTTACGGTAACCCCCAGTCCGACCACGAATACGGGTATAAGACGAAGCTCGCCGTGGAGGAGGCCAGGGGCCAGGTAGCCCGCCTGATAAAGGCGACGCCGGAGGAACTCATCTTTACGTCCTCGGGGACGGAGGCCAATAATTTCGCCTTGAAGGGTATCCTCCACGCCTACCGGCGCAAAGGGAACCACTTTATCATCTCCGCCATCGAGCACAGATCGGTTCTTACCACGGCGAAGCACCTCGAAAAAGAGGGACACCGTCTTACCATCGTGCCTGTAGACAAGACCGGCACCGTGAACCCCCGGGATGTTGCCGACGCGATCACGGACGAGACGGTTCTCGTGAGTATCATGCACGCGAACAACGAGGTGGGAACGATCCAGCCCATCGCGGAGATCGGCCGGATCTGCCGGAAGCGGGGCGTAGTCTTTCATTCCGACGCCGGCGCAAGCGTGGGTTTCGTGCCGATCGACGTCGAGGCGATGAACGTGGATCTGCTGACGATTTCGGGACATCAGTTCTACGGCCCGAAGGGGGTCGGCGCGCTCTACGTACGCAAGGGAATCAAGATCACGCCGCTCATCCACGGCGGCGTTCAGGAACGGGGACGCCGAACGGGCATTGAAAACGTCCCGGGGATCGTGGGTATGGGTGTGGCCGCGGAGGTTGCCGCAAAGGAAATGGACGAACGGGCCCGGACCCTGAGCGCGCTCAGGGATCGCCTGAGAGCAGGGCTTACGGAGGCGATCGACCACCTGTGGCTGAACGGACACCCCACGAACCGGCTTCCGTACCATCTGAACGTATCGGTGGAAGGGGTGGAAGGGGAGGCCTTGCTCATGAGTCTGGCCGATGAGCAGATCTACACATCGAGTGCCTCGACCTGTACCATGATGACCCTGGAATCATCCCACGTGCTCCAAGCCATGGGGGTGCCCGGCTGGGTAGCCAACGGTACCCTTATGTTCACCTTCGGCCCGGCCAATACGGACGAGGACGTAGACCGGGTTCTGGAGGTGGTACCCCGGGTCGTGGAACGGCTGAGAAGCATGTCCGCCGTTGCGGCGGGTACGAATCCGGTGGGCGAAGGCCCCGCAGTCTTGCATTGACGGAGGAAAGTAACGATGAAATATTCCGAACAGGTGATGGATCATTTCAGGAACCCCCGTAACGTGGGCGACCTGCCGGACGCCGACGGTATCGGGCAGGAGGGAAACCCCGTCTGCGGAGACGTGATGCAGATCGCGATCAAGGTGGAAGACGACGTTATAACCGATATTCGCTTCAAGACGTTCGGGTGCGGCTCGGCCATTGCCGTATCGAGCATGATTACGGAAATGGCCAAAGGAAAGACCGTGGACGAGGCCCTTGCGATCTCAAAGGAGATGGTCGCCGACGCCTTGGGCGGCCTGCCCCCGAACAAGATGCACTGTTCGAATCTCGGTTCCAAGGCCCTCGCAAAGGCCGTAGAACAATATCGGGCGAAAAAGGAGGGCCGGCCGATACCGGAACCGGTGACACAGACCGAAGGGCAATAAAGCTCCCCCGCGTTACGTACAAACCGCCTGGGAACGGTCGACAATGAAGGACCCCGGACGTCCATTCCCCCCCTCCTTCAGGACCCCGGGGACGTCCCGGGCGGTCGTCAACGCGGGGGTTTCTTTTTTCCCGGTGAACCGGGAAGATACATTAGGCCGTGCCGTGTCGGTCGGCGGCGCGCCCGAAGACCATCGAGGGGGGACGTAAAACCGTGAAAATCGCAATAACGGGATCGACGGGCATGGTGGGGACGTTTCTCAGGTCCTGGTTTACGGAACGGGGGCACACGATAACC
>CAYYSS010000266.1:0-4466 GCA_964474325.1 uncultured Nitrospirota bacterium | reverse complement strand
TACGGTGGCAAATCGGCCCGATTCCACCCACACTCCTCCGCGATGACCCTTTTTTATTTTCACGGCCGATGAGGACAACCATGAGCAAGCAAACGAACGACAACGCGGTGCAGGCGTCCGAGCAGTCTCCGGATATCGAACGGGAGGAAGCGCGTAGAGCGAGCCGTGACGACATCGCCGATCTGGTGGCCGGGGTCGCACGAGAGGTGAAAGGCCCGCTGGCCGGAATCATCGGCTACAGCGAACTTGCGATGGAACTCAGCCGGAAGGGAAAACTTCGCACCTACCTGGAGCGGATACACGCGGAAGGCAAACGTGCCTACGGGATTCTCCAGGATCTTCTCTTTTACGCCGCGGCACGAAGGCCGGAGCCGCGTAACGTGGAGATCGACGACCTGGTCCGGGAATGTCTGAACGTGGAGAACCGCCGGTTCAAGAAGGCGGGGATCAGGATCGATACGCGTTTCGGCATCGAAGGGCCCGTGCAGGCCGATCCGGTCCAGCTCCAGCAGGTTGTTGTGAACCTGCTGGAAAACGCCGTTCAGGCAATGGAGGGGCGGGAACAGCCCGGTGTACTCAGGGTCGAGACCGCGTGCCCGGACGCCGATCGGGTTACGATCCGCTTTGAGGACAACGGTCCGGGCGTGCCGGCCGAGATCGCCGATCGGGTTTTTGCGCCCTTTGTCAGTGCCGGAGAAGACGGCGGCCCGGGACTCGGTCTCAGTGCGGCCCGGGGGATAGTTGCGGCTCACGGCGGCTCTCTCGAACTGGACAACAGCACCACGGGTGCATGCTTCACGATTACCCTCTTGCGGCACGGCCCCGGCGGAGCAGGCAACGGTGAACAACGGTAGTTGCCGGCCCGGATGGAAGACAACACATCCGTCGGCTGAAGGAGTGGTCAAGGTGCAGCGAGGAACAACCGATAGATAAAACAGCACGGTAATCGAGGGAGATAACCATAACGGCGGACGACGCCCCCGGGCGAGGCCAAGCACGAGCCGGGCGCGGCGTTCATGGACGGGAGGGAAGTAGCAGTGGTGTACGACGACAGCAGTGCCGCGACGGGGTCGGAACGGCGGGAGTATGTCCGGGTGGACGATATTGTTCCCCTGGAAGTGACCGTGATGGACCCATCCCTGCGGGAGCGGGTCCGTTCGCGCGAGATCGTTTCGGTAGGTACCGGCGACATCTACGACCCGGGTCCTCTGGACGAAGAAGGGGAGCAGAATCGGATCTTCCGGTACCTGACCATGTTAAACGCTAAAGTGGACGCGTTGATGAACTACCTCATTCTGGAGAAGGAAGGGTTTTCCGACCTGCCTCCAAAGACCGTCAACCTCAGTGCCAACGGAATCCGTTTTCCGGCCACGGACGAATTCAACGTAGGCGACCTGGTGGAAATCAGATTATCCCTTCCGACCTACCCGCGGGTTGCTCTCTGTCTTTACGGTGAGGTTGTGCGCATTATTACCGGCGGCGATTCCGTCGAAGCCGCGGCCCGCTTCGTGGAGCTGGACGATGAAATACGCGAACAGATCCTCCGTTACGTGTTCGCGAAACAGCGGGCCGATCTTCGGCGGAGGCGGCTCGGCGCGTAGGTATGTTTTCCGTTATCGGCATAGTAATCGTCATCGGCGCCGTTATCGGCGGCTATATGATGGGACACGGGAATCTCCATATCCTGTTTCAGCCCGCCGAACTGGTAATCATATGGGGTTCCGCCCTGGGGGCCTTGATCATCTCGTCTCCCGGGAAGGTCCTGCCGGGGATTTTCAAGAATATCGGAAAGGTGTTCGGCGGGATGCCGTCGAAGAACCAGTATCTCGAATTACTCGTGCTTCTTTCCGCGGTATTCGGCAAGATACGCAAGGAAGGATTGGTTGCCATCGAGCAGGATGTGGAGAACCCGGCTTCGAGTCCGCTTTTCGCCCAGGCGCCGGGATTCCTGAAAAACCACCATGCGGTGGCGTTTCTCTGCGACAACCTTCGCGTTATCATGACCACCAATATCCCGCCCCACGAGCTGGAGGCGGTGATGGAGGCGGAGATGGATGTCCACCACGAGGAGGCCCTTCTCCCGGCACAGAGTGTAACCGCGGTTGCGGACGGTCTTCCGGCCCTGGGTATCGTGGCCGCGGTCCTCGGCGTGGTCATTACCATGGGAAAGATCAACGAACCGCCGGAAGTCCTCGGGCATCACGTGGGAGCGGCGCTTGTGGGGACGTTTCTCGGTGTGCTGACGGCCTACGGCTTTGTGGGTCCCATGGCCGCGAACCTGACCCATAAAGCGCGGGAGGATTCCGTCCCATTGGCGGTGATCAAATCGGCCCTCGTGTCCTTTGTCGGTGGGGCCGCTCCCCAGATCGCGGTTGAGTTCGGTCGCCGGGCGATCCCCGGGGCGGACCGTCCGGACTTCGTGGAAATGGAAGAGGCGATCCGCAGTAAATAGTGTCGTGCCGGTTATGACGACGAACGGGGTACAGACGCCATGGCAGACAAAAATAATGTCGTCATCATAAAGAAGAAAAAGAAAGCCGGTCACGGCGGCCACCATGGGGGGGCATGGAAGATCGCCTACGCCGACTTCGTCACGGCCATGATGGCCTTTTTTCTCATGATGTGGCTCCTCAATATGTCCTCGCCGGAAAAACGGGCCCGCCTTGCCCTCTATTTCAAGTATTTCAGCCTTTTTGAGGAAAGCGGTATTTCTTTCATGGGCAAATCGAGCGAGGTGTTCAGCCAGGCGGGGCAGGGCCTTGGGAGAATGGACGATAGCCAGGGGGAGCAGGGCGGCGAGGAAGTGCCGCCCGACCAGATCAAGAACAAAATGGCCGAGGCCGTACGCTCGATTCTTGGCGAACAGTTGGGGCAACAGGTGCTCTTTCAACTTGAAGACGGGGGAATCCGAATCCAGATCGTTGATGTGGAGGGGCGTTCCATGTTTGCGCTGGGCAAGCCGGATCTTACCGGGACGGCAAAGAAGATACTCGGCGTCATTGCGGAACAGGTCAAGGACCTGCCCTACCGTTTTACGGTCGAGGGACATACGGATTCCTATGGTTTTGAAGGCAAAAACGGGTATACGAACTGGGAACTTTCAGCCGACCGGGCCAACGCGGCGCGACGGGCGCTTGTGGAACACGGTATAAAGCCCTCGCGGTTCGACAAAGTCGTCGGCTATGCCGACGCCCTGCCGTTCATACGCGACAATCCGGTCGATCCCCGGAACCGCCGGATCAGTATCTTTCTGGCAAACCCGGCCCCGGAACTCGCGCCGGCCGTGGAAGACGTCCTCAGGGCCATATCCCGGAAAGACCACGGTGAAAAGCCGGGTCTGCCGGAAGTCATGCCCGCGTCCCCCGCATCGAAAACCGAACCCGATACCAAGGGGGATCCCATGCGGGAGTTCCTTGACCTCCGGATCCGTGATACGATGGAACAATAGAGGTGCCGCGGGTACCTTTGTGGTCCCGCGGTCTCGAGATAGAGAATCGTCGAAGGTCCGTAATGGACGGGTTTTCGCCCGGCTGGGGTAGGCGGGCGAAGAACGGCCCACGTGGGGAGCCGAAAAAACCGCAGTTAGTTATCGGATGACCCAACGTGGTGTCGGAGCCACAACCAAAGGGTAGACCCGGAAACTCGGCTGAAACTTCTCTGCAAACTGCAAAGAAGTTTTGCGGAAAAAGAAACTAATGCGTCGAACACTCACATTCGCCGTTGCTCTGATTGTCGTTATTGCATTTGGCGGGGGGATGGTGGCCTTCCGGGAACTGAACCGGGCGGACCAGTCGGTCCGGACCCTGCTCGAAGGCCATAGGAGTCTTGTTATGAGGGAGCGTCTGCGAAACGACGTTCTCGCCATGGAGCACGGCCTTCACGAAGCAAACGCCAGCGGAGACGTCTGGAACGCTTTCGACAATGCCCTCAAGGACGCCGATACGGTCGCCTCCGGCTGTACCGGATGTCACCACATGCCCCCCGCGCAACAGCTCATCGCGTCGGTCAGGGAGAGCATCGACCTTTTGCTGTACGGCCGGCGCAACGGGATCGGTAGAGTCGAGGCGGAACGACTGGTCAAAAGTCTGCGGAGCCGGGCCGATACGGCCGCCGCCGCCGGGAGCGATCTCGTCGGTCGCCGCGCTGAGGCCGCCCGAAAACGGATGCAGGTCAGCCGGCAGATCGTTGGGGTCACGGCGTTGGTTTCGCTCGCCGTCATTCTCGTTGTCTACGGATGGGTCTCCTACCGGTTAGCTCGGGGTGTGGACCGGGTTGTTGCAGCGGCGGGCCAGTTGGTGGAGAAGGGGCCGGGATCGGTGGACTGGGATGCGTTTCAGGATGAGTTTTCGAGCGCCGGCCGGGCGCTCAAGGTTATGGTCGAACGGCTCCAGGGCGGTGCTTGTGCCGGGGAGGCGGGGTCCGGCGCGGGCGCCGAAACTACGGATTCAACTTTCACCGCCGGGGAC
>CAYYSS010000265.1:0-4478 GCA_964474325.1 uncultured Nitrospirota bacterium | reverse complement strand
GTGGTGTGCAATCTCGGCATCCCGGCCAAGGCACTCTCCGAGTTCCTGCCGCAGGATTCGAATTTCTCCATGCTCGGCAGTATGGGTATGGCGACACCCCTCGGCCTGGGAGTCGCCCTGGCCACGGACAAGAGGGTGGTGGTTATCGACGGCGACGGCAGTCTCCTCATGAATCCCGGGAGCCTCGCCACCGTGGCGCTTGCGTTGCCGGAAAACCTTACGATCATCGCTATTGATAACGCGTCGTATGGTTCAACCGGAAATCAGCCGACCCTTACCGGTACCTGCGTGGACCTGGAACTGGTGGCCCGGGGGTTCGGTATCGCCGATACGGCAAAGACCGCCGACCCCGCAGAGATCGTCGACATCGTTGCACGGCCCCAGGAAGGTCCACGCTTCGTCCACGTCCCGACACTCCCCGGAAACGCCCCGGTACCGAATATCCCCATCGATCACCACGAGATCCGGCGGCGATTCATGAGGGCGTTGGGGCAGGGATACGGGGAAACGGCGGGAACGTAAGCACGAGGCGGGTCTGTTCTTTGTTTCGCCGGGGTTATTCGGTTACAATACCGCGATGAACCTGCGGATCGGGCACCTGTCGACTTTTTATCATACGGCTGTACTCCTCATGGACGACGAGGATCTCCCTGGGCGTCTCGGCGCTCAGGTACAGTGGTCTCTATTCGGTACGGGACCGGCTATTGTCGAGGCTTTTCGGGCCGGTGAGATCGATATGGCCTATATCGGTTTACCTCCCGCCATGGTTGGTATGGCCGACGGCGTTTCCATTCGTTGTATTGCCGGGGGACACATGGAGGGTACCGTGTTTGTCGGTATGTCGGGTGATCTCGGATATCCCCGGACAAAGGACCTCGGCAAGATCCTCGCCCAGTATAAAGGGAAAAGAATCGGTGTTCCCGGCACGGGATCTATTCACGACGTTATCCTCCGCGACGCCCTCCTCAGGTACGATTTGCTCGATACGGTTGAGGTCGTTCATTTCCCCTGGGCCGACGCCATCATCGAGGCTCTCCGCGCCGGAGACGTAGCCGCGGCGGCGGGAACAACGGCCCTCGGCATGGCTGTACGCCGGTATGTACGCGGTAAACTCCTCTATCCCGCGGATCTCCTCTGGCCCGAAAATCCGAGCTACGGTATTGTGGCTTCCACGGAGTTTATCGCCGCACACTCGGACCTGCTCTCCCGCTTCATCGAGATCCACGAGGATGCCCTCGCGTTCATCCGGAGCAGACCACGGGTTGCTTCCGGCAAGATCGCCTCGACCGTCGGGACCATCGATGAGGATTTCGTCATGGACACTCTGCGTATATCCCCCAAATTCTGCGCCCAACTCACCGAGGAGTACATGGCGAGTACCGAACGGTTCGTGCCCGTAATGAGTAACCTCGGCCTTATTAAGCACACTCTGGAACGGGACGATATTTTCGATACGGCTCTCGTGACTGCGGTCCACGCCCCGGGAAGCCATTATCGCAACGGGATAAACCTGTGCGGCGAGACCCAACTGCTTCATCCGAGCCTTATTGATTCGAGTACCCCTTAAGAACGCCGTTCGAACTGGAGATACGATATGACCGACGCGAAGAAGCCTCTGCCCGAGCCACCGAAGCGCCCCTTCGGCAGGAAGAAATTCGGCCCGGTTGAACACCAGGGCGAACTCCTGGCGGATGAACTGACCGACGCCGCAATGCGGGGAACCGTGGACGAGTTTCTCCAGGATCAGATCGGCGACAACCCGAACGCCCGACGACTTGCGGAGATGATGATGGGGATGACCGGTATGGGTAATATGGCCGGGATTCCCGCCGCGGCCCCCCCTGCGGGCGACTCTTCGGGTGATCCGCCGGCCGGCGGGGACGGGGCGGAGCAGTCGACCGGGAGCGAAAACCCGCCGGAACCTTCAGAAGAGATGGTTGCCGCCGCTCAGGCCGGGGATGTCCAGTCGCTCATGGGGCTTCTCAAGGCCGAACACGAACGTCGAACCGGGCGACCCGTGACGGACAACAAAAAGTCCGCGCCGGAATCCGCCGACCCGGGGGGTCCTTCATCTGCCGACGGCAACGCCGGGGACAGGGGATTTCTCGATAAAGAATCCCTGGATACTTTGCTTGCCATTGCCGGAGCGCAGGGTGTGGGGGTAGACTGGCTCATCGCCCGCGCCATAACGCTTTACCTCAGAGACTATCGGCTCACGGGCCGGTTATAAACCTTACAGCGGCATAAAATACGGGTCCGAAGGATGGGCTATAGGCGAAAGGCTATGGGCGACGGGAATGAGAGGCGGGAAGACGTAAGACGTTAGACGTGAAAAGCTTTTACTTCTCCCGTCTTCCTTCTCACTTCTCCCGTCTTACTTCTTACGACCGCGGGGAGGACACCGCCGCGAAAAGTTTGTCCAGTGCCTGCCGGTCGAGGGTTTCGCCGATCACGACGACGCGGGACGAGTTGACCGCGGAACCGAAGGCGGCCATGTCCACGCGGCCGGCGCTCAGGTCGGCCCGGTAAGGCCCTGCGTCGGTCTGTACGAGGGCCTTGGCCCGGGTTATGGAGCCGTAGGTGCCGGTACGTAATTCGTCAAAGATATGCCGAAGGGCCGCGGTGGACACAGTGCGGTCCAGGACGTACGACGCCGTGTGAAATGAAAGGGTATGGCCTGCCGACGGTAGACTTTTGCCCGGTACCGGGCGCGGCTCGGCGACGAAGTTTTCGGGAATTCCCTGGACCGCGGGTGTTACCACGGCGCGGGGGTTAATAGCCTCCACGGTCTGAACGGTCTTCCGGAGGAGATCCTCTTCTACGAGGTCCGCCTTATTCGCAAGAATAAGATCGGCCTGTTCGATCTGTTCAGTAAAAAACCTGCCGTAAAACTCGCCTTGGTGAAGTTCGAGAAACTCCGTTGCATCGACGATCGTAACCACCGTCGGCGCAAACATTCCGGCCTCGGCCAGGGCTTCGAGTATTCCGCCCGGCGAGGCGACACCGCTCGGTTCGATATAGAGCCGCTCGGGGGAAAACTCCTGTTGGATGTTCTTCAGTGTCTCCAGGAGGTCGTACCGAAGAGTGCAGCATACACAGCCGCTCGGGAGCTCAATGGATTCTATACCGTCGTTTTTTATGACGTCGCCGTCGATGCCAAGCCCGCCGAAGTCGTTCACCAGAACGACAGTCCGTTCCGGGGAACCTGTCAGAATTCCCCGGATAAACGAAGTCTTGCCCGCTCCGAGAATCCCGCATACGACCGTCGTCTTCATGGATTATTGTAATCGGGCGCGGCCCGGGGGTTCAAGAAATCGACCGGACGACCGAAATCAAAGTACGAAGAAGCGGAAAGGCGAACAAGATACCGATGACGGCCACCCGTGTGCATGCCCGAAGATTTTCGTTCGCGTTCCCGACCTATCCGCCTGATTACGAAAGAAAGAACACGATGGTGCGTTAAGGTTAACCTTAACGTTGCAAAAGTTCCCCGAATTTTATGCCACTGTAAGGTTAAAGAACGTGCGGCACCTGTGCCGACGGCGGGCTAGTTGTGCCTCTATCGCCGGGTTGCAATCGGAACTGCTGGACCGTCCGGTCGAGTTCCGCGGTCTGACCAGCCAGGGAGGCGGATTCCCGTTCCCCCCGGATCGTATCTTCGAGGGTCTCGTCGAGAAGGCGGTCTACGCCGGCGAGCCGGTCACGGGTCTGTTCCAGAAACTCGTTCTGCGAACGGAGCGATTCGGCAATCCCTTCGATCATTGTCGTTACCCCTTCGATACCCGTGACGATCCCGTGAAGGGCGGCCCCGGCCTGTTGGGCCTTCCGTTCTCCGGTACTGACCTCGTCCGCACTCCGTTCCATGGCGGCCACAACGGCAGAGGTCTCTTCCTGAATCGACGCTACCATCCGCCCGACCTGGTCGGTTGCAGTGGCGGTCTTCTGGGCGAGTTTGCGTACCTCGTCGGCGACAACGGCAAAACCCCGTCCCTGGTCGCCGGCCCGGGCGGCCTCGATTGCCGCATTCAGTGCGAGAAGATTACTCTGCTCGGCGATGTCGTTGATCATGTTTACGATCTGGCCGATTTCTTCGGACCTTTGGCCCAGGGCGGCGACTTGACGGGAGGAGTCGGCGACAAATCGGCTGACGTGATCGATCGAGCGTATTGTCTCCTCTATAACCTCGCCTCCGTTTCGCGCGGTTTCTGCGGCCTTGTGAGCCGTCTCGCTCACCTCGAGGGAATCGCGGCTGATCCCCTCCGCAGTGACGCTGAGTTCCCTGACGGACCCGACAATATCTTCCATCCCGGTCCTGCCGTCCGCGAAACGGCGCCTCACCTGCTCCATCACGGTTTGAATCGTATCCGCGCTGCCGGCCACGTTGCCCGACATGGTCATGATGAGTGAAATGAGATCCCGGAGGTTGGCCGTCATCTTGTTAAAACTCTCGGCGATGCTCCCTACCATATCGGCGGATT
>CAYYSS010000264.1:0-4479 GCA_964474325.1 uncultured Nitrospirota bacterium | reverse complement strand
GCCGAAGGCGGGTGCACCGACCCCTTTTCCGGAAAACTTTTGCAACGTTAAGGTTAACTATACGGAACCGAAAAAAAAGACGGCCCGCTCGGCAGGCCGTCTTTTTTTTTGTCTCGGGTTAGAGCGTAGAGGAAACCATCGATCCCGCTTCGACCTCCCGGGAACTTTGTTCGATGATCACGGCGGACGTGTTCGGTGTTACCCGGACGACGATTGCAGTGCCTGAGAGATCCCGGGAACTGTTTTCCGAGAATGCCAGACGTTGACCGGGTTCCAGGCCGGCGTCCGACCCCGCGTCAAGATAGACCACGTCCCCGGCGCCCGCAACTGTCCGCATCTCGTTGACCGCCACTACGGTTGCCGTGAATCCGGCCGGCGCCGATGTCGGATTGAGAGAGAGAGGCGCGGGGGGTTCCGGGCCGATAAGATCGCCGGGCATCACCTCTTTGAACGTTGAAATTATGGATGCGCGGTACCCCTGGTCCGTCGTATCCGTAACTTCGATGACGCCCACGTCATCAATGAGGTGTCCCAAAACGACCCGTGTCTCGGGATGCAGTACGCGACCTAGGTCGCGATAGACGCCAAAACGTTGCCCCGGTTCTGCCGCCGCCGTCTGAACGAAAACGGAATCACCCGTCCCCAACACGCGCGCTTCGCCCGGGGCGCCCGTTATCAGTCCGTCGGAGGGGATATTGTTCGTAATGATGCCGCTCCGTGAATGGTAAGAAAACGTGGGCTTCTCCTCCTCGACGGGAATAATCGGGGAAGGCGTCGCAGGTGCTGGTACCGACCGCTCGGGGATGAGGTCCGAGACCTCCTCCCGGGGCTCCACATCCGGACTCGGGGACTCTCGCGTCGTACGGTCGGTCTCGGCGGCTTCCCGGTGTTCTGATGATTCCACGTCGGCGCCGGAAGCAGGGGCGGGCGAAGGGCCGGGTCCGACGCCGGGTAACCGTAGCTCCTGATCGGGATAGATTAAATCCGGGTTGCTTATCTGGGGGTTAGCCTTCCAGAGCGCGGGCCACCGAAAAGGATCCTCAAGGCGTTCCTGGCTGATATCCCAGAGCGTATCTCCAGGAACAACCGTATGGGTCTCCATTTCCGACGCATAGAGTGCGGGGCCCATGAGAATAGTACCGAATACCGCCGTCACCGCAAAGATCTTAAAGTTATTCTTCATGGTAATTCTCCTATGCCCCGAAATATTTGCATTTTTATGCCCTTAAAATGTACCCGAAGTCATTGTGCTTGTCAAGACTGTCGGAGCAGTTTTGCGCCCCGGGAGACGTCAAAGTCGGCTTCAACCAACGAAGAACAGAAGATCACGAGCCCGGACTTCTCGTGGTTCTTCTGTTACGGAAGCGGAAAGCCCCGAGGCTCCTGCGTTGCGCTTGGTTCGGGTGCTCAACGTACCGTGCCGATCCCGGAAGTCACGTTCCGTGGCGTCCGCGGTACCGCGCCCGGACCCTGTCGCCGTTTCAGGAAAAGTAGTAGCCGTGCGTATTTTCTTGATTCCACCGGAGCCGTTACCGGTAATCTTTTGCAGCATTAACGTTGAGTCAGGAATCCGGGCGGCCGGGCGAGAATCTGGCCAAGGGTTTGCGACGATGCCCGGGTCAGCCTGAATGTGATCAGTTCTTCCAGTGTAACCCATTGAATCTCTGTGCATTTTTCTGGTTCCCGAATCTCGGGTGCGCCGGAGACGATGCGGCACAGGTATGCCGGAGAGACCCAGTGCTGTTTTTCTGCCGGAAGAATGTGGTCCGCAACCCCGATCAATGTTCCTACCTCCACGGTGACGCCGAATTCCTCTCGTATCTCGCGGACGATGGCACAAGCCTGCGTTTCACCGAAACGGACCGCTCCTCCCGGGAATTCCCATCGGCCCCGCTCGTTGCGCGCCTTGGGGCCTCGCCGGGCGAGGAACACCCTGCCCCGGTCGTCGACGATGACCGCCCCGACGCCCACGCCGATATAGTCTATTCCTTTGATTCCGCAGGGCATGGCCGATTCACGGGCATCTTCGCCATCTGCCATGTATCAAGCCCGGGGGCACGGCGGTCCGCGGTCGTTACGAAATCATCGTGCGAGGGCGACGTGAATTTCAACATATCGGCCTTTTCGCGGGCGAGACATCGGGCACGGCCTGGTCGACGCGCATCCCCCGTGGTGTTGGGTTTCAGTACGTATCTCCGTTGCGGCACGGCTGATTGAGACGGTCGCGCCGATAACGACCGCCGGGAGTCGGCGGGCGTACGCGACGCAGTGGGTAAAGTCGGATTTCAGTTCACTGTGAGAAGGGCACGGTATGGGGCGGATCAACGGGGGGCCAACACCATTACCATGGTACGCCCTTCCATATTGGGGGTGGCGATGATTTTTGCGGTGTCTTCCAATTCATCGGCTATGCGCTGGAGTACTTGGGCACCCAATTCGGGTTTGGCCATCTGGCGTCCGCGGAAACGAATCGTTACCTTAACACGGTCGCCTTCCCCGAGGAATTTAACGATATTGCGTTTCTTGAAATCGAAATCGTGTTCATCGATAAGGGGCGTCATTTTTACTTCCTTGACCGTGATCGTCGACTGTTTCTTTTTCGCTTCCTTACGTTTTTTCGCCTTTTCAAACTTATACTTGCCGTAGTCCATGATCTTGCAGACAGGCGGGGCGGCCCCCGGACTCACTTCGACCAAATCCAGATCCCGTGTTTTAGCGATCTCCAGGGCCTCTGCGACGGTCATGACGCCTAATTGTTCACCGTCGGCGACGACACGTATTTCGGGGTGTGGGATTCTTTCGTTGATGCGCGTAGTATCAACTTGGCGAGGACTGAACCGTGATGACTTTCTGATAACAGGCTCCTTTCTTTTCCTTTCGTAAAAATGTGATGACCGAAGCGCAACTTGGTGCTCCGGGATATTAACGGATACGTAATAGCGTTTGTCAACGGAAATCGGATTTTTGTCTGTATTTGAACTCCATTATCCCGGAAGACAGCGGCGGTCTGTTAGTATGGAGGTACTCAGCGTGCCGCCGGGTGCGTTACCACGCCCGTTCCCGCAGTTCCTTTGTACCCGCGACGTATCTCGCAACGAACCCGGATGGAACGCAGGGCGAACGCATTTGACACCCGGTTCGTTTGGAGGCAAAGATAAAGAAACAATCCGGTGCTTCGATGCTCGGAAGCGCCGTGTTCGCGGTGCGGGAAAGGAACGCTGAGCGCATGAGACACGAACGTGAAATCGCATTATACAAATTAGCGGCCGACGAGTCGATCTTGGTTGTAGTCGACGTGCAGGAACGCCTTGCCGCCGCCATGAGCGACCGGGAATCGGTGATCGGCAATATCGAACACCTGGGTGTTCTGGCGAAAGATCTGGCGATTCCTCATGTTGTAACCGAACAGTACCCCCGGGGACTTGGCCCGACGGTTGAACGCTTGCGGATGCTCTTCGATGCGCCGCCTATCGAAAAACTGACGTTCAGCTGTTTCGGCGAGGCCGCGTTTTACGACCGGCTCAAGGCTTCCGGAAGAACCAAGGTCGTCGTAACGGGAATGGAGACCCACGTCTGCGTACTTCAGACGGTGCTCGATCTGCTCGGGCACGGTTTCATCGTACACGTCCCGGCGGACGCCGTGTGTTCCCGATCACGGGAGCACCGGGACCTGGCCCTGGAAAACCTCAGGGACACGGGGGCGGTCATTACCGTGACCGAGACGGTTCTCTTTCAGTGGCTCCAGCGAGCGGGGACCGAGCAGTTCAAAAAGATCTCGCAACGGATTCGTTAACTCCGCCCGCCCGTGCCCGGCCCTTTCCGGCACCGCGTTGCGAACCACCATGAGAAACCCGGGTTATCAGCGCCGTCGGATTTTCCCCCTCGAGCCTTGAGGGATGTTTTCCAGCGCGTTGCGGAATCGTTCAATGGATTCGCCGTATCGTTGTACGGGTTGCGCACGCCTGCCTGAGCCTCGCCCGGCGGACGAAGAGATATAGCCCTTCTTTTTCCCTTTCCCTTCGGCGCCTTCACGGTAGGCTGTCCGGTCCCGTGCTTTAACCACGGATTTTTTGATAACCGTGGATTTGAGTTTCGTCCCGCCCTCGCCTTTCCTGCGGGATACGGTTCGGTGCCTGGTCACGCTCCCGGTTCGTTTTCTTACCTTGCGAATCGTGCTTTTTTCATGGGTTACCGCTTTATGGCGAACATTAAATTTTCGCGGGATCGGCGCCGTGTCCCGTATGTGTACCACCTTGCGCTGTACGTACGAGGGGGGGCGGTGTTTTGCCCGGACGTGCCTGCTGACGGCTCTAAGACTCGCCCGTATCGGTTCCAGGGGCACGGAACCGGCGACGCGTCCTCCGGCCCGCAGGGGGGCGGGACGGAGTCTTACGCGGCGGCTCCCGTAGGTTCCGTTTAAGAAGCCCACGTTGCTCACGAGGGAAACTGCCCTCGAAACCCCCCAATCAACAACCCAAA
>CAYYSS010000263.1:0-4490 GCA_964474325.1 uncultured Nitrospirota bacterium | reverse complement strand
AATAACCCGCAGGGCGATGGTCACCCCACGGACTCAAACGGCACGTCCTGCCACAGCCACGTAAACACCCCAAACGACGACTTCACAAACGCGACACTCCAGGTAAACGGCGTGGTTGACGGCGGCGGAACGAGTTGCGACGCGTGCCACGGCTACCCGCCGGTACAGGGTGACGGTGCCGTCTGCCAGGATGATCCCGTCTGCGAGGGCAAGGGTGCGCACGTGGTCCATGTGCAGAATATCGCGAACGCCCTGGGCCTCGCCTATCCGCTTGACCCGGCCGCGGACTACGCCCTCGGCTACGGAAACACCGCCGGGGCGCCGGGGAAAGTCTGCGGCGTCTGTCATACGAACAGCGCCACCAACCATAAGACCGGCGGCAGGGTTCTCAACTGGGGCGACGGCGCAAACACTGCAACGTATCAGTTCGGGCCGAACCCGCCTGTATACAACGGCGTATCCGGTACGTCGTCAACGGTTGATCTCAAGAACTGTTCGAACCTGAGCTGTCACTTCGGCACGTCGCCCGCGTGGCAGGATCCCGGAAGCGCAGGGCCGTAACAAACAGTTCCCTCATTCCCGGGGCATGACCGTACGCGGGACGGACAGGAATCTGTCCCGCGTACGGTTTTTGCTGGAGAGGGTCTCCCGCCCGGGATCGTTTCACAGTGGAAAAGACTCACGCTACCCGGTGTCACGTTTCAGCTCCCGGCATACCGACGACTTATGAACCGGAGGATTCGGGCTGTCTCCGTTCGGGAATGTTCCGGTTTCCTTGAGGCGTAAATCTGGTATTGTTGTTCTTGGGTGAGCTGTCGACAGGTTCGCTGCGTGTTCCTTTGACTTGTCGGCCCGGGTCGCATCAGCCCGGCACAGCTTGCCGCTCAGACGAATTATCAAAGTTGCACCTGCGGGTTGAATCCCACCAGTGGGTTTAATTCAGGAAACGTTTTAAAGAGCCATGTTAAAGGATAATACGCTACGATGGATTTTTTCGGTCTCGGTTGGCCTGACGATCGTCCTGCCTCTGGTGAGTATCGCGTTCATCTACCCCGCGTTCGAGAGACTGGTGGTCCGGCAGGCGGTGGACGATGCTTTCGAGGTGGCCAAGCACTTGAAACCGCGGATCGTGTTCGAAGGCGATGTCCTGCGGAACAGTGAGAAATTCGCGGCGGAAGTCGCGAACCTTCAGGATGCCTTCAACATCATGAAAATCAAGATCTTCCGTGAAGACGGCAGAATCGTATTTTCCACTGACCCGGCGGACATTGGAGAAGTAAACACAAAATCCTATTTCCGCGACATCGTTGCCAAGGGACGGCCGTACGCCAAGGTTGTGGAAAAAAAGAAAAGAACCCTGGATGACAGGGTCTTTTCCGTGGACGTGGCGGAGACCTACATTCCCATCTTCGTTCGGGATCGATTCGTCGGTGCCCTTGAGATCTACTACGACGTCGATGAGAGGAGGAAGGAACTCGGCGAGACATTCTGGCGTTCTTTGGCGATGATGGCGGTCATTATGTTCTCGTTCATGACGATTATCTTCTATGTCCTGAGGAAGGCGGACCGGAATATCACAAGGCGGGCGGAGGCGGAGAAGGCCCTCCGGGAGGCCCACGCCGGCCTCGAAATACGCGTCCGGGAGCGTACGAAGGAGCTTTTCTACGCAAACCTGGAACTGGAGCGGGAAATCGCCGATCGTGCGCGAGCCGAAGAAGGGTTGCGGGAGAGCGAGGAGCGTTTCAGGCGCCTCTTCGAAGAGAGCGTGAACCCGGCGATACTGTTCGGCCGTGACGCTCATGACATCCTTGATCTGAACGCGAGCGCTCTGGCGCTGTTCGGGGAGGAGAAGAAGAAGTTGATCGAGGGCGGGTTGGGACCCTTCGTGAGCGCTGACGACCTGGCGTGCCTCTCGGATCATATCAAGGCGGGTGGTACCGGAAAGGGCGCATTCGTCGAGCCTCAGGTGAACATGCGCCGGAGGGACGGCTCGCCCTTTGTCGTCGCCATCAACGGCCGGCTGATCGGTATCACGGGAAAGCCGGTGACGTACTGCGTCTTTTCGGATATAACCGAGAAGCTTGATCGCTACGAAGCCTGGAGCATGAACATGCAGCGGCTCATGCATGCCGATAAGATGACCTTCCTCGGCACCATGGTTTCGGGTTTTGCCCACGATATCAATAACCCGAACCAGCTTATCAGGGTGAATATCCAGCTGATAGAGGACTTCGTGAGGGATGCGATCAAGGTTCTTGGGGAGTGCTGCGGCGGCGACGGAGAACTTCGCCTGGGGGGGCTTCCCTATTCGGAGATCCGCGATAATCTGCCGGCTATGCTTGCGGATGTGCGGAGCGGATCGGATCGTATCTCCAGGATCGTGAAGAGCCTGATGGACTTCGCCCGCGAGGACGCGGCGGCCCCGAGGGATGAACTGGACGTGAATCATCTTATCGAGGAATGCCTGGTGATCCTCCGGCACAAGATAAAGCAGTGTACGGACAGGTTTCATTTCGCTCCGGGCGAGGGTATCCCCCCGGTGAAGGGCAACCAGCAGCGCCTCGAACAGGTCCTCGCCAACCTGATCGTGAACGCTCTGGAGGCGCTTCCGACGAAAGACGCCGCCGTGTCCGTATTCAGCCGATACGACGGGCGGAAGCATATGGCGGAAATCAGTGTCAGCGACGAAGGCGTGGGTATGGCGCCGGAGGTCATGGCGCGGGTGTTCGAGCCGTTCTACACCACCAAACACACCAGCGGCGGAACGGGCCTCGGTCTTGCCATATCCCAGGTCTTTGTCCGGGAACACGCCGGGGAGATGTCCTTCGAGTCCACCCCGGGAAAGGGCACTACGGTGACGCTCAGGCTTCCGGTTAACAGCGAATGAGCCGGCGTGCGATTTTTTACAATCCCTTTGGCGTTATGGTGAAATAAATAAATTCGTACAGGGGGTGATTCGCACGTGATAGAGCCGCTCTGCTCAAGACTGCCCGTTTTGCTGGTGGACGACGAACCCGGCATTCTGCGGGGTGTAAGGATGGCCCTTGTGGGCGCGGGCATTGCGGAGGTTCTTACCGAAGAGGACAGCCGTAACGTGATGCCGCGCCTCGAGAAAGAAAAGGTGGGAGTCGTTGTCCTCGATCTCACTATGCCCCACCTCTCCGGCTCTGAAGTCCTCGCCAGGATCAGGGCACGTTTCCCTCATATCCCGGTGATCATTCTTACGGCGGACCTCGAACTGTCGACGGCGGTGGCGTGCATGAAGCAGGGGGCATACGACTACCACGTAAAGCCAATCGATCCCGGAAAACTCGTCGACTCGATCAAGAGGGCCAGGGAGGCCTGCGACCTTCAGAGGGAGTTGTCGCATTTGAGGCACGGGATTCTCGCAGACGAGCTTGGCAACGAGGCGGCGTTTGCGCGGATAATCACGGCCAACGAGAAGATGCGAAGCATATTCCGTTACGTGGAGGTAAGCGCCGGCACGGGCAAGCCGATACTGATATGCGGCGAGTCGGGGACGGGCAAGGACCTTCTGGCGGAGGCCGTGCACGAGTCGTCCGCACTTCGGGGCGGGTTCGTGAAGGTGAACGTGGCGGGCCTGGGCGGCGAGGCGTTCTCGAGTCTTCTCTTCGGTGGGGAAGGCGGGTCGGGAAAAGGTTCTTCCGTGCGTGGGCGGATCGATGAGGCCGAGGGGGGAACCCTTTTCATCGACGAGATCGGCGATCTCGACGATGCGTCGCAGGCGAGGATCCTGAGACTGCTTGAAGACGGGAGCTACCTCGTGCCGGGCTCTTCGCTGGTGAAACGATCCGACGCCCGTATCCTGATGAGTACCAACCGGGACCTTCGGAAGGCGGCCGAGGAGGGAACATTCCGCCGGGACCTCTACTACCGCCTTCAGATGCGGATGGTGGAGTTACCTCCTCTCAGGGAGCGACTCGATGACGTCCCGTTTCTGCTGAACGCCTTCGTCGCCCAGGCGGCGCTCAGGCTTGGCAAGGAGAAGCCACCGTACCCGCCGGAGCTTATCACGGTCCTGATGCAATACGATTTCCCCGGTAACGTGCGGGAACTCCAGGGCATGGTGGAAGAGGCCATGGTATGGCACAGGTCGGGAATACTCGATGTCGGCTATTTCCGGGAGAAGACCGGGGTTTCCGCCCCGGATTTGGAACGGGGTTCAGCACAGGAATCATCAGAGTATCCCGGGGCCGCCACGCCTAACGGGGCGGACCTGCTCGAAAAAATCTTCGGCCACTTCCCCTCCCTGGACGAGGCGGAGGATTACCTTATCGAGGAGGCCCTCAAGATAACCGGCGGCAACCAGAAGGCGGCGGCATCGCTCCTGAGTATTACGCGCCAGACTATTCACCGTCGCCGGAAGAAAAGGCGGGAGGGAGTACCGGACGACTGATTCACCCGGTTACCCGGAATGTTCCCGGGCCGCTCGATGACCTGCAAGAAGCCGTGGGAGGCTTACGAGCCAG
>CAYYSS010000262.1:0-4506 GCA_964474325.1 uncultured Nitrospirota bacterium | reverse complement strand
GTGTGGCGGATTTTCTTGAGGCCGCCGGCCCCGAATTTATGCCACTGTAAGGTTTACCCTTGAACCTGCGCCTCCGGTTCCTCCTCTTTTCTCTGTCCTCTGTCGTCTGATGCCTGTCTTCTGATGCTGCGCCCGACGCCTCAATCGACGACGGTTATCCGGCCGGTCATAATGGGGTGGACACTGCAGAAGTACGGAAAGCTCCCCGATTCCTTAAACACAAACTCATAGGCTGACCCTTTGCCGAACAGACCTGATTGAAACCGTCCGTCGGGGAAACGGGTCTCCTTCATCCCCCTGCTCTTCCTGCCGGTGCGGGCGACCCCGCTGGTGACGTCGTGATCAATCGGATCGCGATTGATCCATCGTACGCGGATCCCCCGTCGAATCGTTACCTGGGCCGGTGAGAAACCCATGTTCTCCATATGGATCTCGACAACCCCGCTGTCGAAGACCCCGTCGATACCGGCGGGAGTACCTCCGGCGTACGAAAGTCCCCACAGCGCCGATACAACAACGAGTATCCCGCATGTAATCCCGGCCCGTTTCATGATCCGCCACCCCCTTGACACCGTTTTCCCCGTCGGGTATGCGGCGGAGGACGGAACCTCCGCCGTTGCGCCCGGCCGTGAATTTTTCATCCGAGATGTTCCTGAAAGAAAAGAAGTCTCGGATTTTGTTCCGGGTCTTACCGCCATACCACCGTATCCCACATGAGATGAACGAACTTGGTAAACGGCGGGAGATAGCCCTTTACCGGGGTCTCCTCCGGGTGGGAAACGAAATGGACCTGGATACCCCGCTTGTTATGCACGCCCCCCGGGTAGGAACCAGCGGCGGCCGGTCCTTTGTAATCGACCTTGCCGGTCTCGGGATCACGTACCTGCTCCGTTACCATAAGGTGGGTCGGTCCCGTCCAGACGAGTTTCCCGTTGTGATAGGCCCTGCCCGGCCCCCATGTCGCCACATAGGTCCATACCTGGGGCAGCACCGGGGGGCTCAGCTTTTTGTCCACGTCGCCCCCCGTGGCGCCGTGGAGGTGCACGTCCGTAGCAATCTTCTTAAACGAATCCTGGACAATGCGCCACCGCCCGTCCGGTCCGTTGAACTCGGCCTCGACCCGTCCGCTGTTGGTCTCCGGGTTGAGTCCGATTGTAATCTCGCCCTCGCCCCGGAGTACGCAGGAACCGTCGTAACAGAACCTGTCCTTCGCATCGTGTTTGTTGATCTGATATGCCGGTGCCGTCCCTTTCATGTTGACCGTATTTTCGGCCTTAACAGCGGACGCAGGAGCGGATACAAGACCCCATCCGATCAGTACCCCCGCCGCGACTACTACGATTATCTTCGATACGTTCATAACGTACTCCCTTCCGCCGGGTACCGCCTGTACAGGCTCATGTCCCGGCCAACGGCTTTCGTGTGTCTCTAAAACCAACCTTAGCGTTACGGGCGAAGGAAGTATGTAAGGGGGCTTACGCCGGTTCGGCGGCACTGCGGTCAGGTACCGGAAGGTGAGGAATCCGGGGGTGGAGGGGATGCCGTTGACAGGAGGACCGGATGGCGACCGTCGCGAAAAGATCTGGTTCGTGTTTACCTTACAGTTGCATAAAATACGGGGCCGGCGGGATCAAAAAAATCCGCAACACGGCGTTATTATTGGTTGAAACAGCGCCGGGGCGCCGGTCTGTGTGATGTTGCAGGAATTCACCTTTCGTGGCGTCTGCGGTACCGAGTCCGGACCCGTTCGCCGTTTCAGGAAAAGTAGTGGCCGTGCGTATTTTTTGGTCCCGCCGGCCCCTTCTCCAAGAATCTTTTGCAACGTTAAGGTTTATGCACCAATGTTGTGTGTTCATCAATGATCCCCAACGTGGCGTTGGAACCACAACCAAAGAGCGAACCCGGAAACTCGGCTGAAACGTCTCTGCAAACTGCAAAGTCGGATCGACCCTTCGTCGAGAAGACCCGACTCGGGAAGTTGCAGATTACAGAAACTATATTGTTTCCCTCCGCCCTCCTCTGTTTCGGGTGCGGGCGGGTGCGGGTCGGTTTCTCAATTATATCATCAGGTTCCGTGAACCGCCGCCCAGGGCGGACGACATGAGTTGCATCCTTTCGAAACCGCCCACGTCGAGCCCCGGGAGCGTGGGGTTGACTTCCCCGGGCGGTTCTGTATACTTTCCTGGCGATGCCCCCTGGGGAAAACCGGCGGCGAATGCTCCGCGGCCGTTTCCTAAATAAAGAAAACGGGAGGAAGTAAAAAATGCGTAACTGGAAAAGGGTTTGCTACATAGGCAGTATCGGAGCCGCCGCTGTTGTGGCGGTCGCTCTTCTGTCGATCCCCGTCTTTGGTGGAAAGCCGACCTATAAGGCCACGTTCTACGTGGCCGGGATGGGGGGACACTTCGCGAAGGCGGAGTGCGAGATCGACCCGACACAGAAACAGCCGATCAACGTCAAGGATCTCTCAATGGTCAATATCGGCGACCGGAAGAGTCACCCGGTTCACGACGCTCGAATCGACGCCAACGACCGCAACCGCATGTTCTGGTCCACGTACAAGATCGATAAGAAGACCGGCAAGACCCACGTGGGTATTACCGATCTGAAAACCGGCGACGTAATCAAAGACGTGGATGTGGATGTCCCCCCCCAGGCCACGAAAGTAAAATCTCTTTACTGTGCGTCCGCCCAGAGCAAGGACTATTTCATACCCATCTCCATGGCCAATAAGGGATATATCGACGTATTTCGGAAATCCGACCTGAAGCTGGAGCGCCGGGTCTTTCTCGAAGGGACCGACGCGGACATCAAACGTCCGTACAAGTTCTACCACGGCACGAATTCGCCGGATATGAAGAAACTCCTGATTACGGTCAACGAATCCGACACGGACCACGGGACGACCATAGGTAAACTCCACCTGATCATGTTGGATATGGACGCCTTCCTGAAAGGCGACATCAAGGTCCTCGCAAAAGCCGTTCTTCCGGGCAAAGAGAAAAAGACCGTCAGTTTCCGCCAGTACTTCTCTCACGACGGCAAGCTCATCGCCAACGCGACCGGCGACAGGCTCTTTATCGTTAACGCCGATACCCTTGAGGTTGTGGACGCCGAGATCCTCAAGCCGCTTGAGGAAACCCACGACGCGATTTTCACACCGGACGACAAGTACGTCGTGTTGACATCCCGGACAAAACGGCCGGACGACGACTGTGAAAACCCCGAAAACCCCGCGCCGGATGAGTTTCTCATGGACGGACGCCTGCGGCTCTACGACGTGAAGGCCAAGCGGATAATCGGGGACGCCTCGTCCGTTTGCCTCCGGTGCCATGACCAGATGGGTCTTGACGCCCACGCCGTTCTGTGCGGAATCGATGCTAATTGGAAGTAAGCCGACCGACCGGGGACGTTCCCCGATACCCGGGCGACAGTGATCACGGACAGGGACGGCGGCCGAAGCCGTCCCTGTCCGCGCCTCGGTAATCGCCGTCCATGCTTCTTCGCATCGCGTTTAAGAACGTTATCCGCAAACCCCTCCGCAACGGGGTTCTTGTTATTGCCGTCGCCCTCCTGGTGGGTCTCCTTGTTTTTGCCCTGGTCTTCGATCGATCCGTAACCGCCCAGGTTGAAGCGACGATGAACCGGCTCGGCGCGGACATGGTCGTGGTGCCGCCGGAAGCCAAGGATCTGGCCGAGGATTTCATACTCGAAAGCCGGGAAAAGACATTCTATATGCCGGCCGAAGTGCTCGATCAAATCAGCGGAATCCCCGAGGTGGAAAAGATCACCTACCAGATCTATCTCGATACGCTTGAATCGGGCTGTTGCAGTATCGCCGAAGCACAGGTCGTGGTCTTCGATCAGGAGACGGACTTCGTGATCGGGCCCTGGCTCGAGAAAGGAGCCCTGAAGCCGCTCAAGAAAGGCGAAGTATATGTGGGAAGTTATATCTACGAGTTTCTTCGACTGATCTATACAGCAACCTTGTTCGGCGAGGAGGTCAAGGTAGCGGGGCATCTCAGGAGGACGGGAACCGGGCTCGACCGGGGGATCTTCGTCCGCAGGGAGGACCTGGATCTTACCCGGCCCGGCGTTGCCGGCCAGTACAAAGCGGGGAACATATCGATCCTTTTTCTGAAACTGAGGGAAGGGGCGGATCCGGATCTTACGGCAAATGCCATCGTGGAAAAGAACCCCGGTGTCGGTATCATGACCAGGGCGAGCATCGGCGGGGATGTTAAGGCCGTTCTTCGGGACATCATGCAGATCTTCTCCATCGCTATCGCGATTTCTTCCGCCCTTGCCGCCCTTCTTGCGTGGTCGGTATTTACGGCCATGGCAAACGAACGGGTCCGCGAAGTGGGCATTATGCGGGGACTGGGCGCGGCCCGGCGGCACGTCTCCCGCATGTTTCTTTACGAGGCCCTGTGTACGAGCCGCCGCGGAGGACTTGCCGGGGTGATCCTGGGCCATGCACTGCCTGCGGACCCCCCCCCCCCCCCC
>CAYYSS010000261.1:0-4518 GCA_964474325.1 uncultured Nitrospirota bacterium | reverse complement strand
ACGCGGAACCTCCCGCCAGCGATATTCCGATGCACTCATCGTTACCACCGGGGTCGCACAGCCTGTGTCGCTCGCATTCTCTTCAAGACACCCATCGACCTGCACCCCGAGGTTTTCCTTCGTAATCGTCCATGGATCGATGCCCGTCGTCAGCATGGTACGCCCACCCGCACCCGGGCCGTCTTGCAGCGTAAGTAACAGGCGATATCCCTGGGGTTCTATTCCCACATCAAGAACCTTCAACCCGTCTCCCGTCGACGCATACACCAGAGGCGTACCCGTCTTCCAATCCACCACCTCCTGAAGCCCACGCACCCCAGCGCCCCCCGTATCCAGCGTCCCGATAATCCGGTCATCCAACCCGTCGTTATCAAGATCCTGGTAGGTAGCATGAATATCCCGCAAACTCACAATCCGCACCCCGGCCGTCCCGTCGCCAAGGTACGCTAGCCTCCGCTCACGATCCACCACCACGCCCCGGGCCTCGAATCCGAGGGTCATGAGGGAAGGGAGGGTGCTTACCGGACCTTCCGGGCCCACATCCCCCGGCACGTCGGTGACGTCGTAGATTACGGTCTTTCCCTCGTAGGAGACGAACAGGAGATCCCGGATCTCGTCGGCGGAGGTAAGCGTGTCTTCTTCCGAGTTATCCAGGTCTTCGTAGACGCCCAGGTTCCCGTCGCCGTCCGCGTCAGATGACAGATACCAGAAACCAGAATCCAGAAAAAGGATAAAACAACCCCCACGGCCCCCTTTTGCGAAGACCGTGGGGGATCAGCTTGATTCAGTTGTCAAAGACCTGCGTGGCGCCTTAAGGTGACACGGTGTTGCCGTCCTTCCATGGGGCGGGGCTAGAGTTCTCTTAAAAGCCGATCGGATTATCCTTGTTCGCCGACCATGGTTCTTTATGAGCGGAATACCTACTTCTTCCCATCAAAAAGATTGCGATTCGGATCCTCTTCAAGATTGCGCGTGCCGTCGGGGTTGTAGTAATAGGTGAACCCGATGTCTCCATTAGGTCCATATTCAAATTGTCCGGCAATCTTGCCGTAAGTCGCTTTTTCAATTCCCCCCTTTTCACCCTTCACTGTCCTAATACGAAAGATATAGTTCACATTCTTTTTCATGTTCGTTGAAAACGGTTCTCCCGGGTGGGTTTCCCGAAAAAACTCCAATGTCGACTGATAACCCGAAGCCGGCGCTTCGAAGGGCCATTTATAGTAGCTCTGTTCGTCTGTGGGGAATTCATATTCCTGTATGCCGTCGTTCGAGTTCCCAAAGGAAATTCGTAAATCAGCTCGGTAGTCGCCATAACCTTTCTCGTCTACCGTCATCTTGAAAACAAGATCTTTCGATATTCCCCTACCATACGGCACGACCCAGTCACCCTCCTCCAAGTCATAACCGGCCTCAATCCCAAAACTCGGTATTCTGATGTATCGGACGTTCTTCCAATACATCGCCACAGGATTCCGTTTCTTCTTCAGCACTACCGTTACCGTAGGATTCCAGGGCTCCCAGCGGTTCAGGAGGGAGCGTTTTTTGAACTTATAACCCGTACCGCTTGGGTAAAACCCTTCCTTTCGGGCAGAAATACTCACGGAAGGCATGCCTTCGCCTTCCGCCGCAAAGATACCGTCTGCGTTACTCTTGCCCCTTACCATTTCAGTATCAGTTCCCCAACCTCCGCGCCTACCCCGGATAAACGAAATATGCACTTCGGCCCCTTCTACCGCCAAGCCCTCTTCATCAGTTACCAAGGCCGTAACCTTCGCACGCGGCTCCGCCCTTACTTCGGCGGTCGTAGCAACAACGATCAGTATCGCAATCAGACTCGTGACAAACACGTTCTTCACAATCTATCCCTCCACCAAACTATTGCCCCGCCAAATCCCGGAGTCTTTTGTAAAACAATGCCGTAAATTGGTACGGAACATCCTTATAGTCGCTATGATGCCACTCGCCCTTCCTGTCAAGCGGCCACTTATCAGGATCCGTCATGAAGCCGTGTTTCGCGACGGATAGTGACATGTCAATGTTTTGGCCTTCCATACGTAGCGCTCCGTTCTTACTCCCTCCCGCCGCGACCGTGGTGGCCGGGAACGCTTCCGCGAGCAGCCAGTCCCGCACCGTGACCAGTTCGTGGGCGGGGGCGTTGTGGGTGTAGTAGTTCGTAAGGTCCGTCTCGCTTACCCGCTTCCCCACGAACTCGCTCGGGCTCACCCCGTTTACCGCCTGCACCAGGTTGTCGAGCCTCGGTTCCAATATCGACGACGGATCGGTGATAAAATGCTTGACGTCGAGCGCAAAGAACGGCTTTACCCTCAACTCCGCATCCGTGATCGTTCCGGTGTCCTTCGGCTTCATCCTTCCGCCCCAGCCCAATATTCCCGTATTCCAGTCCTTGTTGAAACTCCACCCGCAGTAATTGCTCGATGCGCCTCCCACATCCATGCCGAGCTGAGGCACATCGCCAATACGGTCCCGCCGCCCCTTGAACTTCTCCTGCTTCGCAAAGGAGTACATCCCGAAATCAAACTTCGCGCCATCCCAAAACAGATTATCGTCCCAGTACGGCCGCAATACTTCCTCCGTACTCGAATAAAAGTTATACACGTTCGCATCCGGAACCGAGCCAAGACGATTCCGCCACGTAAGCCCGTGCCGGTTGTCCGACGGATCGAAAAGCTTGTACCACTCGCTCGCCAAGAGCCGCGACTGCCCCGCCGCAATATACGCCGGCCAGTCCTCCACCACCACCGTGCTTGCGTTCGGATCAGCCGTGGGATTTCCCTGCGAATCCACGTAACCCGAAACGTCCCCAACGTCCCCGTAGGCCTCGAGCGCAACCGCCGCGTCCACTGCAAAATAGTTCTTCACCGAAAGCCCATGATCCTCGATCGCCGACCCCACCACCATGTTCCCCAGACTATGACCCACAATGCTCACATCATCCGCTCCAAGCGAATTCACAAAGTCCGCAAGCGCCCCCGACGTCGCAAAGGCATTCACCACCGCCTGATGATAGTGCCGCCCGAGAAACGCCGGCGGATTGCCGTACCAGTTCACCCCGTAAAACCTCCCGTGGAGACCGGCGTGGTAAAACCGCTTGAATACCTCGTCAAACGTCGCACGCGCCTCAGACGGCGATACGTTGTACCCATGCACCCACACCAGCTTCCCGTCCGAATCCGCCATCGGCCAGGGCTCCTTCTCCACCACCGAATCGCCGATTCCCGGATCACCCCCCGCAACATAACGCAGATCCTTCGTCCCGTACATCCTGCCCACCGATACGAGTTCAAGCGGCATCGTCTGCCGAAACACCGGCCGATGCTTCCCCTCGATAATCTCGAACCGCAGGGGTTCCACCGTCTCCTTCCGGCCTTCCAGCAAAACAACGCCGTTTTCCGGTGAATCCGCTATCTTCCTGAGCAGTGCGGACGTTAATACACCCCCTCCATTCGCCCATAACCCGACAACTTTCGACTGAGACAGCTTCTCCGCCGTCGTAAGGTCCGTAAGATAGCTCCCCGCCGTCTGTGTCGTAAGCACAACTTCATCCGGAAGTCCGTCCGCCATGCCCAGCGCACCGTCCCCCTGCTTCAGTACGTACCGATACCCCGCGGAAGGCGGCCAGATCCTGAGCGCATCCCCTATATCGAGATGCAACGCAAAAAAGTCCACCAGGTCACGTATCCCGTTCACCTTCTCGTCGATATCATATGTTTGACCCGGTTCGTCGTCTCCGCCGAGTCCCGTCAGCGTATCCGAGGCGTTGTCGTTATCGTCGTTTATCCAGAACCGCCAGGGGCGGTCCTCCGTCACCCGCGCCCGGTCGTTCTCATCAATGATACCGTCCCGGGTATAATCCGGCCGGAGATCCACGCCAAGCACCGTCACCCGTACCGCATCTTCCGACAGCACCGTTCCGTCGGGCCCGGTCGCACGAACAGTAATCCGCTCGGCTCCCGGCCCCGTACTCGACCGTACCCCTTCCACATACAATACCTTTGCCTGCCCGCCTGTTAGGCCAAGCCGGTCCGCCGTGTACGCTACCCCGGATTCGATGAGATCCCCGCCCGTCGAAAGCCCCGTACCGTTTCGGGCCGCATCTCCGTCCTTCCGCCAAATGCGGAGACTGCCCCCCGGCGGCAGTGCGTAGGTGACACTTCCGCTTGACGTGGTATTTACCGTAATGTCCTGCGGTTTCGATTCATCGTACTCGAACGTTATCCCGGCATCCGCCGGAAGACTGCCTTTTACGGCGATTACCAGCGGATAGAAATATCCGCTCGGCTTCTTGCCGGCTACAGCCGTCGTATTGTCCGCCACCCCGGGTATGTTCACCCCGTCGGCCCAGTCGGGAACCCGGTCTTCGTCGGCATCGCCGTCGTTCTTGAAGACAACCAGGCCCGTACGGCCCGCAATATCCTCCACGGCATCGTCAATGTCGGTACGCATCGGAAGCGGCGCTTTCGTCCGGAGCTTTTCGACTGCCCGGCCCCGATTGGTGCT
>CAYYSS010000260.1:0-4521 GCA_964474325.1 uncultured Nitrospirota bacterium | reverse complement strand
AAAGGAGAAACGATAGAATCGAATCGGGGGACGGAATCCGGCAACGGGGGCGTAGTCCGACTCCGTGCCACAGCCGGGAAAAAGAAACCCCGCCTCGTTTTCGTCCGGTCGTGGGATCTGTCGGCCTCCCACATTTCCGCCGAGGCCCGTCTCCGGGCCGACAGGCTCCGGCGGGACGGGAAGTCGTGGCAAAGGGGGCTCTTCATCGTCCGTTTCCTCGACGGTAAAAACAAAACGATAAAGAAAGCCTCCTTTACCGTGGCATCCCTGGAGGGCACCAAGGGCTGGAAGTTGTATAAAGACGTCGTGCGGGTCCCCGAGGGGACCGCCGGGATCAAGGTCATCCTGCAGAACTCGGGCAGGAGCGGTGATCTGCTTGTCGACGAGGTAAGGATTGCCCCGGTGGCACCCTCGCCGTTTTTCGAGGGACTTCGATATACGGCGTTTTTCGTGTTGATCGCAACAGGCGCCGCCGTCGTTCGCCGCATGGGCGTCCGCCTCCGGGCGATCCCCCTGGGCGGCGCCCTCGTAGCGCTGGCCATCGTGGTCGCCACACTGCTTCCCGGCCCTCTGGTCCGGCGTATCGACGAGGGCCTGTCCGCCTGTTCGGCACGAATCCATGCCGCGGTATCAGGACCCGCCGGCAACCGGGAGACCCGTAAAAAGGGCGGCGATAAACAGGACTCGCTCTGCACAACGGTACCGGCGCAGAAATTGGGACACGCCATGCTTTTCTTCGTCCTGTCCTTCGCCGTTATCCGCGCCGCCGCCAAGAGGCGGGCGGATGGTGACCGCCCGGCGTCGTTCAAAGACTATCTGCCCGTGCTGTATGCTCTCCTCATATTCGCCTCCGCAACGGAAATTCTCCAACTGGCGGTTATCGAGCGTTCGGCCTCCCCGCGGGATTTCCTTATCGACGCACTCGGGATAGCGACGGGCGCCGTCGCCGGCGCCGTACGGCAAAGGCGAGGGGAAACGGCAGGAAGACGGGAGACGTGAGAGGCAGGAAGACGGGAGACGGGAAACGTTAGACGTGAAAAGACTTTACATATTCACACACCGTCCGGTCGGGAACGAATTCCAGTTCGTAGGCCTCGACGCTCTCGGCCAGGTCGGTGCATTTCTCCAGCGAGACGGCCATCCCTTTCTTATGCCAGAACGTGGGGAAACACCGCACCATGAGACGTTGCGCCGCATCGGCCCGGGCAATCCGTGTGGCCCTGTTTTCCCGGCCGTGCTTGATGAAAAAAACCCGCTCGATCGGCACGCCGGCATTGCGATGCATGCGCGCGGTGCCGTGCCAGGGGGTCCCGTAGGCCCAGGGTCGTCCCTCTTTTTCCCGCACCACCACGCGCTCGTCCGTGAGCACGTCCGCGGAAGGGTCGTCTTGCCACAACTGCGAAAGAGTCGACTTCCCGGCCCCCGATGTGCCGGAGAAAAGCATTCCCCCGCCCCCGACCGAGACGCAGGCGGAATGGAGTATGACTCCGATACCATTGAGATTCAGGTAACTGGAAAAAATCAGTTCGTCCGTGGGGTATTCCAGGGGGAAAACATTTCCGGCGCTGTTGGGTCTCCGAAAGATTACGTGGGAGTCAAACGTCCCGGAGGAGCGGATTACGGCGTAGGGCTCCGGATCCCGGTCCACGTTCTGAAGAGTGATGAGATAGCCCCGCCCCCCGGGCTCGTCGTACATCGTCCAGAGCCCCTCCGGGGCCGAGGTGAAGATCCGGCGGTACCCGTCGGTGCGGGGAAACGGCGATTCCGTATCGAGAACAAAACGGATATCCGGCGCGTCCACGGGATCGATCGCAAATGCGTTGTGCAGAGGTTCGTCAAGAATAACGTCAAACTGCCCGGGGGAATATTCGAGGGAAAGAGTGATCCCGGCGATGGAGAAGGTTTTTACCACGGTCTATTCTGCCACAGACGGCTCTGAAGGAAAAGTACGTTCGAAGCAAAGAAAAAACAGAGAAAATGTTTCGCCACAGAGGACACCGAGAAGGAAAAAGCTAGAAAAGAAGTCGGCAGTCGGCGGTTGGCAGTCGGCGGTTGGCAGTCGGCGGTTGGCAGTCGGCAGTAAGGGACGGAAAGGATGTCGGCGGTCGGCGGTTGGCAGTTGGCAGTCGGCCGTTACTAACAACTAGCAACTAGCAACTAGCAACTAGCCACTTGCCTCTCGCCTCGCGCCCGCGCCTCCGGCGCACTACCGATAATGCTTCGCCTGCGTTTCGAACATGTGGGCGTAAAGGCCCCCCAGGGCCATCAGTTCTTCGTGGGAGCCTTCCTCGGCGACCCGCCCCCGGTCCAGCACGTAGATCCGGTCCGCCATCCGCACGGTGGAAAACCGATGACTGATGAGGACGGCCGACTGGCCCTTGATGAGTCCGCGGAAACGGGAGAAGAACTCCTCTTCCGCCTTGGCATCCATGGCACTGGTGGGCTCGTCGAGCACGATCATCTGCGCGTCCCGCATGAACGCCCGTGCAAGTGCCACCTTCTGCCATTCGCCGGTGTACAGTTCTTCCCCCTGTTCGAACCGCCGGCCGAGTATGGCCTCGTAGCCGCCGGGCAGGCTGTCAATAACCGCGTGGGCCCCGGCGCGCCGTGCCGCCTCCTCGATCCGGGGGTCTTTCGCCGGAGCGTTCACGTCTCCGAACCATACGTTGTCGTGGGCGGTCAGATGATACTGGGCGAAGTCCTGAAAGATGACGTTGATCTCCCGCCTGAGATCGACCGTGGAGAACTCCCGAAGGTCGGTCCCGTCCAGGGTGATACTGCCGTCGGTGGGGTCGTAGAGCCGGCAGAGGAGTTTGATGAGGGTGGTCTTTCCCGAGCCGTTTTCCCCGACCAGGGCGATCACCCGGCCGGGTTCGATCCGGAGCGAAACGTCGTCGAGGACCGGCCGCGTTCCCGTGGGATAGCGGAAATTCACGTTCCTGAACGCAATTCCTTCCCGCATGGGTCTCGGTATGGGCGCGGGATGCTCCGGTTCCCGGACCTGGCGTTTCAAGCCGAGAAATTCATGGAGGTGGGACAGAAAGAGGTTGTCTTCGTACAGTCCCGCCAGACTCGCCATGATGTCCCGCATATTGCCCTGTCCCCGCTGGAAGGCCTGAAAGTACATCACCAGGTCCCCGAGGGTTATCGCCCCCTGGATGGTCCGGTAGGAGATGAACACAAAGGCCCCGAAGACGGCGAGCAGGGCGACCCCGCCGGCCAGCGCCTCTGCCACGGTGCGTCCCCGGGCGATTTCGATCCGTTCGTTTCGGAGTTCCTTCCGAAGGCCGTGAAAACGTTCGATGAAGACCCTTCCGAGGTCAAAGAGCCGGACCTCCTTGGCATAGCGTTCGGACGTGAGCAACCAATTGTAATACCAGGCCCGGCGTTCGGCCGGGGTGCGGTCCCGGAAGAACCGGAACAGCTTCTCCGAGTAGCGGAGGCGAACGAAGAGTCCCGGGATCGCGGCAAGGAAGAGGATCACTGCCATGCCCCAGTGAAACGCCAGGAGGAGGCCCGCCATGGCGCAGAGCGAGATCGTGCTCTGGCCGAGTCCCACGAGCCCCCCGAGAATCCGTGTGGGGCGATAGGGGGCCTCCCGCTGTGCCCGGTGCAGGGTATCGAGGTAACGTGCGTCTTCGTAATATTCGAGATCCACTTCCACGGACTTCGCGTGGAGCACATCGCTTACGTGATCGGTGACCGCCTCGCTCTGGGCCTCCTGGACGAGTCGCCCCGCGGCCCGCACGGCCTCGATGAGGAGTTGGACCGCGCCGGCAATGCCTATGAGGATCAACACCCTGGCGAAAGCGCCGGCCTTGTCGGGAGCGGCGATGCCGGCCGTAACCGAGTCGACGACCAGTTTCATAAGGTAAAGGGAAGCCAGGGGAAGAATGCCCTGCACGAATACGAGTGCGGCGCTTGCAATGGTCCACCGGGGTCCGGCCTGCCACACGAGTTTGAGCGCAAGCCTAAGCCGCAGGGCGTACCGGAGTTTTTCCTTAATGGAGCGGGGCATCAGGAATAGTATAGCGCGGCGCGCCGACCGCAGGAGGCGAAAGGCCGGGGGAGACGGGAGACGGGAAAAGGGAGACGTTTTTTTACTTCTAACTTCCGCCGAAGGCGGTCGGCGCGCCTCTCCCGCAAGTTTTTCTTGACCGGCTCGAACAGGCGAGCTATAGTGGGAGCGTTGCCGCCAGGAGCAAAAAGGAGGTGATCGGAGGTGACGGCGGCGGGAATGGATCACCGGGCCGGGCAGCGGCCGGGCAATTCACGGAACAGGATTTAATGGAGGTTAGCAGGTATGTGGACAAGGAAAATCGGATTTTTGTTTGTGTGCTGTATCGTTTCTCTATCGCTCGCGGTTCCCGCCCTTGCCGGGAAGTCCTCGGTGGAACTCGGAAAAAAACTCTTCAACGACCCGACCTTCGGCGGATCAACGAACGACAAGAGCTGTAACACCTGCCACAATAACGGCAAAGACCTCAAAAAGGCAGGCGGTAAGAAAAAACTCGTAAAAAT
>CAYYSS010000259.1:0-4529 GCA_964474325.1 uncultured Nitrospirota bacterium | reverse complement strand
TAGTTTTGAAAAACTACCCCCTTAAACTGGGGAATGGTTTTGAAAAATCACACTTCAAGGCCGCCTTGGGTTAAGGTACAATAGCTGAACATGTTCTTGCTGACGGATTGTTGAAGAGGTTTATGGAGGACGTACCGAACGACGATACTGCGTTCCGCTTTTCCGGAGATCCACGGCAACGCTCGCCGCGGATTGAGTCGCCATCCTTTTCCAACTGGTGCCGGCTCTTCGTACTCCTTTTCCTGGCTACTCTGTTTATCCCGTTTTTTTTCTCCCGGACGGAGGCCGCCAGCCGGATTGAACGGATTCGGTTTCAGAAGTCCATCGTCGACTATCGAAAAAAGCTCAATCGCCGCTTTAAAAAGGTGCGGCGCAAGAAAACCAAATATATCGTCATACATACCTCCGAGGGGGGGCTTCGAAGCACGCTCCGTGTGGTCTCCGAGGGTAAGCGGATCCGGCGGCGCTATCGGACAAAGGGCGGGCACGCCCATTACGTCATCGCGCGTAATGGAAAAACGTACAGGATTCTCGACAAAAAATACCGGGCGGACCACGCCGGGAGGAGCATGTGGAAGGGCGAGACGGACATCAGTTCAGTTTCAATCGGAATAGAATTGGTCGGGTATCATTACACGGAGATAACGGATAAACAATATTATTCCCTTTCGGTCCTGATCGACATACTCAGGCGCGTTTACAAATTGGACGACAGCGCCGTTTTAACTCACAGCCAGGTCGCGTACGGCAAACCGAACAGATGGCTCAAGAAACGCCACAGGGGCCGGAAACGGTGCGCGAAAAACTTCGATCGAAAACGGGCGGGGTGCGGGCCCGGTCCTGCCGTGGACCCTGACGTAAAGGCGGGGAGACTGGTGGCGGACCGTGAGCTGGCCGCAATCTTTTACGGCGGCCGGAAGGCGACGGTTTCTTCGGCCGGTTCCAATATTATCGCCCGAAACAATTCGGCTTGGCAGATTGCCGGGGAAGACTACGATGATCCCTCGACGCTCTACAAGTTGCCGGGGGGGCGTATTGTTTCCGGCGATCGACTGGGCGCCGTCATCGGCTGGAACCGGATTCCCCGGGGCACTGAAGTGTTCTTGAACCAGGAGACGGCACCTATCAAGACCGCGGCCTCAAGCCCCGTCAAGACGATTGCCGACGGGCTCACGGCGTGGACATTTGCGGGAAAGGATTATCGTAAGAAGACGACTCATTATTTCTTTCCGGGAGGGCGGGTTAAGAACGGCGGCCAGATTTCCGACTGGGACGAACTGCCGCCGCAAACCCGGATGATCGTTGGGTATCGAGGTCCGTTTCGGATAACCGCGAAAAGACCGCCGGTCAAGATTGCCGGAGGGAAATACCGGGACCGGAGGACGGTCTACCTCTTTCCGGACGCAAGTCTCCGGACCGGGGATTCAATCAGGAACTTTCGACGACTTCCCCGGGGGGTTCAGGTGTTTGTTCCGCTCGAGGCGCCTACGGCCAGTGCACGCGGGGAGAAACACCGGTTAACGTCTGTTCCAGGGTAAGACATCGCACGGGGAAAAAAGTTTCTGGAGGCTTATCCGGACCTGCACCGGGATCGGCTCATTCGCCGGCCCGGCTGAAACCGGGCACCAGAGGGAGATGCGGATGCGTATGGTCCGCCGGGAATCAACCCATGTCGCTACATACCGTGCAGGTATCTGTGCGGTGGCCCGCCAGAGCCCCGTCGTTTCGTCCTGCACTTCCCAGCGGCGCATAGGATAGCCTTCTTGCGGGTCGGCGATAAACCCCGCGGCTCGAAAGACGTTTTCGTAAAACGCGACGATACGGTCGGGCGGAAACGTTGCAGAGACCCGGTACTGTACGGTTTCGCGCTCGAATGCCTCGTTGTGTTCATAGATTGCCTGCCGGGCGTCGGGATAGAGGGGGAGTTTGAATCCCGAGGCGAGGCGGCTTTCGAAGGCTTGGGGGCCCGCAGGACGGGGCGGGTCGTCGGCGGCGGATCCGCTCGCCGCCACGAAAAGGAAGACGACAAAAACGGCGGTAAGCCCGCCGCCGCGGCCTCTCAGGTATGTCCTCCTTCACCCAGGGCGACGACGTAATGGGCAAGGAGGTCGTCGATTCCCCGTTGCTGTTCTTCCGAAAGCCGGTTGAATTTGATTCCGCAACACCGGGTATCGATTCGCTGGGGAAGGAGTGACTTGCGATCGACTTGAAAATCGTAAAGGATCGTACAGTCGATGTGGGAAAGAAAGAGCGGTGCCTGACCAACCACGATATCGATGGATGGGGGATCCGTTTTGGGCCGTTCCGGTTCGAATTCGTCCAGTGGGACGTACTCGAACGCAAGCCCGCCGCGGCTGATACTTGTGATGGGTCCGATCTTGCAACAGGTCTGGTGAAGGACGACGTACGCCAGGTCTTTCGGTGCGAAACGGGGATATCGTCTTTTGTATGCCCAAGCCATGGGACCCTCCCAACTATATCTGACACCGCGTATTAAAGTAAACCTTACAGTGGCATAAAATCCGGGCCCGGCGGCCTCAAGAAAATCCTTAATGCGGCATGAAGGGCGCAGGCGATAGGCGAGAGGCAATGGACGAGCGGGATGAAGAATAAGGTTCGATGTTCGGGGTTCAAGGTTCGAGGTTTGAAACGCATCCAGCCGCCTGCCGCGGCGTAGCCTTCGGCGAAGACGGGTCCGTATTTTCTTGATCCCACCGACCCCTTTTCCGGGGAACTTTTGCAACGTTAAGGTTCTTCTTCGATAGCCCCTGCTATTGATGAATTCATAAAAACCGAGAGCAGAAGAAGCATGAGAAACGCGGGCCAGGGTTTATACCCCCAAGGACTCGCTTGCCCACTGGATTGTCTCGATGTAAACGTCGGGGACTTCGCCCTCGGGAAGATTCACGTCGGCGCAACAGGCGGAAAAACCCTCCCAGTCGCCCTTTTCGTAGCAGAGCGTTACGTTGAACACGTTCCGGTACCAGTTTGTCTTGCCGAGAAGGGCGTCTTTTACGTCGGCGGCGATGGGCATCTCCCGGAGGAGTTCATCGAGGGGTTTGTCCATGATGGCGTCGATAACCGAAAACATTCCCATGAGGAACATGGCCTGGCCCTGGTCGGCGCGTCCCAGTTTCCGGGCGAGGGTCTCGCAGATCCGAGCCCGCATGACCGCGCTCAGGACCAGTTCCCGGGGTTTGTCGTCGCCCATGGCGGCCAGGGCGAGGACCGTCGCCCACTTTTTGATCTCGGCGGTACCCAGGAGTAACAGCGCCTGTTGAATCGACTCAATCTGGCCCCGGGTCCCAAAAAAGGGGGAATTGATATAGCGGAGGAGTTTGTACGAGAGGGCCATGTCGGACTTGATGACGTTTTCGAGGCGCTGGAAGTCCAGGTCCGGGCTGTGGAGTTCGTGGAGAAGCCGGAGATAATGCATTTTCTGGGGCGAGACGTCCCGGTTTACGATGACCACGGGTTTTGCGAAGAAATAGCCCTGAAAATACTCGTACCCCGCCGACAGGGCCTGATCGAACTCGTCCTGTGTCTCGACCTTTTCGGCCAGGAGCTTGAGGTTGCTCAGTTTCTCCTCCATGTCCCGGCGCGCCGCAGGATCGGTGGCGAGGAAATCTATCTTCACGATATCCGCCAGGTCCACGAGCGGCTGGAACCGGTCCTCGTAAACGAAATCGTCAAGGGCCAGGGTGTAGCCCGCCTTCTTCAACTTGCGGCACGCCGCGACGATTTTGTCGCTTGGTTCGACGGTCTCAAGGATTTCTACCACCGTCATGTCCTTCGGAAGGATCCGGGTGTATTCCTTTAAGAGAACCTTGCCGGTTACGTTGACGAAGGCCTTCCGGCCTCCGAGGAGCTGATTCATGTCGAAGACGAGAACACTGTCGGCGATGACTTTGGAAGAGGCTTCGTCCGCGTCGGGGTGACTGAAATAGTTTTCCAGACTGCTCCGGAAAAGGAGTTCGTACGCATAGACCTTTTTATTGCGGTCGAAGATCGGCTGTCGTGCTATGAAAACGTCCATTGTTTTCCATCCTATAGAAGAAACCTTGCAGTGGCATAAAATCCGGGCCCGGCGCCCTCAAGAAAATCCGCCACACGGCATAAAACAAGGTTCGGGGTTCCGGGTTCAAGGTTTTGGGTTTGAACGTCGAACATAGAACTCCCAATAGTAGCCGTGCGTATTTTCTTGATCCCACCGGCCCCTCTCGCGACAAATCTTTTGCAACAATAGCGGAAATCCTCCGAACGCGAGAACTTCTCTTCGTTCCTCTTCGGCTGTTCGGCGCGGGTTCTTGAGAAGATGCGTACGATCGGGTGGTGTCGGGGGGCGAAGGCATATAGCCCGGATTTCTCGCAGTGTTTCGTTGTAGAAAGACCGTGAGAAATCCGGGATAAGCTCAAGGGCACACAGGCACAGAGAACGGAAAACCGCTTGCTTGCCAGCCCGTCGGTTTGCAAGTTTACCTTGCAGTGGCAGTGCGCCGTGCAAAGGCACGGTCTTTCAGTGGGTGAAA
>CAYYSS010000258.1:0-4543 GCA_964474325.1 uncultured Nitrospirota bacterium | reverse complement strand
CTCAAGTCCAGCTTGCGGTACTGCACCTGATCGTCAACGCCGAACAGGCCATCATCGAGGCCCGGCCGGGGGAACTCGACGTCGGGCAGTGCCGGGGAGAGATTACGATTACCACGTCCGCCGACGACGACGGCGTACGCATCAGTGTGCGGGATACCGGCACGGGCATACCCGAGGACGTCCTCCCGCAGGTGTTCGACCCGTTCTTTACAACGAAAGAGGTAGGCCGCGGTACCGGACTGGGGCTTTCCGTGGCCTATGGCGTCGTTTCCGCCCACGGCGGGACCATGGTGGCTTCAAATCACCCCGAGGGAGGAGCCGAGTTCGTTATCCGCCTCCCCTTCGTTTCCTGACCGTATCAGACAATCGGGTTACCCGCCCCCTCGCATCTCCACTTCAGAAAGCTTCCGGCCGTGCCGATAGGAATATGGAGATGTCCACGTTCATCGGCATTATCACGGGTATCGGTCTCCTCCTGTTCGCGATTGTTGAGCAGGGAGGCTGGCATATCTTTTTTAACGTCCACGCACTCATGATCGCGGGGGGAGGAACGATTGCGGCTACGTTCATCAGCTTCCCTCTGCCCCGGGTGATGAGGACATTCGGGATTCTTTTTAACGTCTTTCGTCAGGAAGTTGAGGATCCCATACCCACCATCGGCCGGATAATCTCGGTCGCGGAGAAAGCCCGGCGCCAGAGCATGGTGGACCTGGAGAAGGAACTTCCGTCTATCGGCAACCGTTTCCTCCGCGAAGGGCTCGAAATGGTCATCGACGGTCATCCCCCGGCGATCATTCGAGAGGTCATGGAGACGGAACTGGAGTTCATGGCCGAACGCCATCAGGATGGGGCGCAGATATTCCGCACCGCCGCCCGCTACGCCCCGGCCTTCGGCCTGATCGGGACGCTCATCGGTCTGATTGCCATGCTCCGTGGTGTTGCCGGCGGCGCCCAGAATACGGCGGCGATCGGCGGGGGCATGGCCGTGGCCCTCGTGGCCACGTTCTACGGCGCCCTTCTCAGCAACCTGGTCTTCTATCCGGTTGCGGAGAAGCTCCAGTCACGAACGAACGCTGAGATACTCCTGGGACGGGTCGTTCTCGAGGGGATCCTGCTCATTCAGCAGGGGATCAACCCGCGGATAATACAACAGAAACTCAATGCCCACCTCCCGCCGGAACTCCGGCGCGGGTTCTACCGCAAAAGCCATGGCATTACGTCGTCCTCCGCCAACTGACGATTCCAGTTGGCTGTACACCTACGGCGACACCATGACGCTCCTGTTGGCGTTCTTCGTCGTGCTCTTCGCGATCACGTCCGTAGACTCGGACCGATACGACGCGGTCCTCTCTGCTCTGGCCGCCCGCCTCGGAGGCGGTACGGCGATTGAAGGGGGGTTCGAGAGCGTAGGGTCTGCGCTGAAGGGCGTTGCCGAGAATTCGGGGTTCGGCGGGGCCCTGCAAGCCCGTCGCGAACGAAGGCGCTGGGTCCTCACGGGGAGGGACGATATATTCTTCGATGAAGGACGGGCTGAATTGCTGACCCCGGCGCGGCAGTTTCTCAGCCGGGTCGCGAGGGTACTCGCCGGCAAGCCGGTTCAAGTCGTGGTCGAGGGCCACACCGACGACACCGACGTGCGGGGCGGCGGCTTTAAGAATAACTGGGAGTTATCCACGGCACGGGCGGCCGCCGTGATTGTTTTTCTTCAGGAGCAGGGGGTTGCGCCGGAGCGCTTGAGCGCCGTCGGGTTTGCCCAGTACCGGCCCAAGTACCCCCCCATTCCCGAGAATCGGGCGCGAAACCGAAGGGTGGAGATCGTCGTGACGCCGAATCCCTGAAACGATTTGCCGAACAGGTAGAATAGATAGATGGATATTTCTTTTCGGTCGGGTTACGTAGCCCTTGCCGGCCGTCCGAACGTGGGCAAGTCCACTCTGTTGAACGCCCTCGTGCGGGAACCCTTGGCCATTGTCACCAACCGTCCCCAGACCACCCGCGACCGGATCTTGGGTATCCGGACCGAAAACGACACCCAGATGATATTTCTGGATACCCCCGGGATGCATCGGCCGAAAACCAGGCTCGGCGACTATATGGTCCTGACGGCCCGGGAAGCCTATCGCGATGCGGACGTGTTGCTGTTTCTTGTCGAACCCGGTCGTCCCGGTCCGGGAGACCGTTTCCTCCTGGAGGTCCTCGAGGAGGTGGACAGGCCGATTATTTTGGTGATCAATAAGGCGGATCTTGCTGACGACGAGACGCTGCTCGGAACCATCGACCGCTATAAGGACATATTCAGGTTCAGGGAAATCATACCGGTCTCGGCATTGAAGGAGCGGAATCTCGACCGTTTGCTGTCGTTGATTTCCGCGCTTCTGCCGGAAGGACCGCGCTATTATCCGGAGGATGCCGTCACCGATCGTGCCGAACGCTTTCTGGCGGGCGAGATTATCCGCGAGCAGGTTATGGAACGAACCCGCGATGAGGTCCCTTTTTCGATCGCCGTGGAAATTACCGAGTTTGAAGAACGGGCTGACGGAAGTGCGAGGATCCAGGCGGTTGTCTTTGTAGAACGGGATACCCAGAAAGGCATTATAATAGGAAACCGGGGAGCACGCATTAAATCCGTCGGTATCGCCGCACGGAAGAAGATCGCCGAACTTCGGCAAGCCCCGGTGGATCTGGGACTGCGGGTGAAAGTGCGCAAAGATTGGCGTAACCAGGTTCGCAGTCTGCGGGGTTTTGGATATGCACGGGAGCCGAGCAGGCGATAGAATAAAGCGTATGCTGAAACAAATGAAAGTGGAAGGCCTCCTGTTCGATCCCCGTAGCGGGATGTATATCCTCCTCCTTAAAGAGACGGACGGGACCGAGACTCTTCCCATATGGATCGGCAAACCTGAAGCGGATTCCATAGCGCTGACCCTCGGCCGGGTAACGACTCCCCGCCCTCTGACACACGATCTGGTAAAAAACCTCATCGAAGGGATGCGCGGGCGGGTAACCCGGATGGTGGTTTCGGACTTGGTGGATAACACGTACTACGCCTACCTGGAAATCGAGTTTCTCGGGGGCGAGATTCGCATCGACGCCAGGCCGTCCGACGCGGTCGCGGTCGCACTCAGGACGGAAGCGCCCATTTTCGTCGAGCCCAAAGTCATGGCCCACCGCGGTGGTGATGAACTCGAAGGGTGGCTGAAAAACCTGAAACCCGAAGATTTCGGAAACGTGATGTGAAAACAGGCGGAGAGATGACCCCAAGGCGGCCTTGGAGCCGCAACCAAAGGGCCGATGCGACAACACGGCTGAAACTTCCCTGCACATTGCAAAGTCGGATCGACCCTTCGTCGAGAAGACCCGACCCGGGAAGTTACGGATAAAGAATCCAGTGTTGCAAAACCGATCGTTCTACCGGGGGCAAGGCGCTCAGGAAATTCCGCCACACGGCGTTATTATTGGTTGAAACGGCGGGGGAGCGCCGGTTATCTCGATGTTTCCCGGTCTTACGTTCCGTTGCGTTTATCATCCGGCGTTCCTCTCGGGTCGCCGTTTCAGGAAAAGTAGTACCCGTGCGGAATTTTCTGATCCCCTCGCCCCCGGTTTTTCTGCAACTGTGAGGTGGAGAGAGGATGCAGAAGGCGTTGATGCAACGGTCGGTGCCGGGCGACGGGCGACGGGATGAGACTGACGACCGAGGGGCTGGTTCTCAAGAGTACCGAATGCGGTGAGGCCGACCTCATCGTCGGGTACGCCACGCCTGACCGGGGACTTATCGAGGCGTTTGCAAAGAGTCCCCGGAAGATAAAAAGCCGTTTTGGATCCAGTCTCGAACCGCTGACCCACGCCCGCATCGCGGTTATCGGCAAGGAAGGCGCGACCCTGCCTCGGCTCGTGCAATCCGATATTATTTATTCCTTCAGCGCCGTTCGGGACGATTTCTCTTTACTCATGTCAGCCGCCCGGATCGTGGAACTCTTTCGTCGTTTTGTCCTGGCCGGGGAGGCACGTCCCCGGAAGTTCGGTCTCCTCCTTGCGACCCTGCACGCCCTGGAGACCTCCCGACGGGTGGCTCTCCTTTCGCTGGCGTTTACCGTGAAGATTCTGTGGATGTCGGGGTATGCTCCGCGTTTGGATACGTGCGGCCGATGCTACGAGGGTATCGATGAGAATGTACCCCGGGTGTTCTTTCCCGCCGACGGTACCGTCGTGTGTCCGCGGTGCGGCGGTGACGGTTATGCCGGCCGCGTGGTGGACGGGGAAACCGCCGCATTTATACGTGGGCTCCGGGATAAGAGACTGGCGGAACTGATTGAAGAATCCGATGACCAGCGAATACTCGAGAGCGCGGAAAATCTCCTGGACGCCCACCTGGGCAATATCCCCGTTTCGGCGGGAGGGTAGACGGGGAGCGTTGCCGATGACGGACCCGTGAAGACCTTGCCCTGACAGAAAACCCGGGGGCGATGCGCTCAAGAGACTCCGCAACAGGGCATAAAACAAGGTTCGGGGTTCCGGGTTCAAGGTTTTGGGTTTGAACGTCGAA
>CAYYSS010000257.1:0-4547 GCA_964474325.1 uncultured Nitrospirota bacterium | reverse complement strand
TTTTGATCCCACCGGCCCCTTTCGCGGGAATTCTTTTGCAACAACAGGGTTTACATGCCCTGAAAAGACGTTACTTCTCCCCTCTCCCTTCTAACTTCTCCCTGCCCTTTACTTCTCCCGTTTCCCGTCTTACATCTTCCCTCTTCCCTCTTCCCGGGTGGGTTTGTATTCGTCCGCCAGGTCGAGCATGGACGAGTCGTTCAGATAGGGTTTCGTGCGGACCTGGCTCAGGTGAACGAGGCGGGCTACGATTTCGGCGATTCTCTGGCCCGCCTGGTCGATGGCTTTAAGGCGCCGGATGATTGTTCCTCCGACATCACCCAGATCCTTCGGCAGGTCCCTGCGTATCATCTCTACGGTCGGGACGATGACGGCCAGAGGGTTGTTGATCTCGTGGCCCAGGGTGGCGGCCATTTCAAGAACCGCCCGGTCGTGTTCCAGCTGTGCCACGGCCTGTTCCAGGGCCAGGATGCGCTGTCCTACCTTGAGCCGGGCGACCAGTTCTTCGTGTTCGAAGGGTTTGACGATATAATCGTCGGCACCCGCGTCAAACCCCCCCATGATGTCTTCCTTAAGACCCTTTGCCGACAGCATGATGATGTAGGTGTAGGCGGATTCTTTCCTGCCCCTGACCCGCCGGCAGAGTTCAATCCCGTCGATGCCCGGCATCATGATATCGAGAATAATCAGATTGGGTGCGTCGTCCCGATCGAGAAGCCGCCACGCCTCGGTCCCATTCTTCGCAGCGACCACGGAATATCCGAGACTCTCCAGGGTCCGTTCCAGGAGGTGGCGGGAACTCGGGTCGTCTTCTGCAACAAGAATCTTCATTGTCTTCACATCATAGTACGGATTTCCTAAATCCTGAAAACGTTCGAAAAATTATTTCCGGCCAAGCGTAGTGTCCCGGGCGCCCACGATAGCGGCAACATTGTTTTCAAGCCACGAGGCGTCCCACCATTCAAGGGGGTTCACCGCGATCCCATGGACCAGGACGCCGAAATGGAGGTGATCGCCAAAGGCGAAGCCGGTACTGCCCGTCCGGGCAAGGGGGGTCCCGCAGACGACGATATCCCCGTTCGAAACCAGAAATTCGGAAAGATGGGAATAAAGCGTCATAAGACCCAGCCCGTGATCCACCACAACGGTGTTACCGTATATTTTCAGCGGGCCGGCAAAGACCACGGTGCCGTTCGCCGCGGCCGGTACATCGGCGTGCCGCACCGATGCCAGGTCATACCCCAGGTGCAGGCTCGCGCTTACCTGCGAACCTCGGTAGAAATACCGGCGGTGGTCCCCGAACGGGGCCATGGCCTTTCCGTTGCGCAGTCTTTCAAAGATGGAACCGTCCCATACGAGGCCGGTCGGGGGTTTCGCGCCAAGGGCCGCGAAGACGGCTTCGTCTTCTTCGCGCCATTGTTCATTGATTTTTCGAAATGCGTTTACGGGTTCGAGGTCGGCTCCGTCCGGGCCGAGCATAGGAAGGACCTTCTGCGTGAGGAACGAATCCGAAAGGGTGATCCGCTGTTTCGGATAATTCGCTCGCCGGTACGCCGACGGCAGGGGTGCGCGGGTCTCGTTGCCGGCCAGGTCACGGGCAACGGCCCAGAGCGCATCGGGCGCCGCACTCCCCACGGGCAGGGCAAAAAATCCCCGCCATTGCTCGGTAACCGGGTCGGGCCGGCACGGAAACCTCCGGGCCCCGTCGTCTATATAGACCTCGTCGGCGCCCCGTACCCGGAGGCGCACGGCACCCGTGCCCCCCTCCTTGACCCACTGAGTGGCATCGACGACCGCAAGCACGGGGGGCGCCGTATCGATCTCGGTTTCCCGCTCCACCGTGGTCGTCCTGAACCAGCCCCCCTGGGCCCGTATACGGATGGTCGCCCTGCCGTCCCGGAGACCGTAATCGCCGGGACGAATCTCCACGGTCAGTTCCTTCAGGCGTTCAGGCCGGGTGTCTTCCAGGATCGAGTACCATCGATCGTCCTGGCCGATTTCCACATGGACGCCCGCAATTCTTTCCGGACCCCGAATGACGATCCGCGCCTCGGTGCGTTTTCCGATCCACGCCAGGTCTTCCATGCCGAGAATTTCCGGTTCCGCCACCATGACGAGCCGGGAGAGGACAAAGCCAACGATGAGCAGGGCCGAAACAAGTACCGCTTTTTTTACGAAATCCACGAACCAGATCCTCCGTCTATTTACCGATACAGAATTCCCGAAAAATTACGTCCAAGACATCATCCGGGACCGTCCTTCCGGCGATGTCGCCGATCGAATCGAGGGCGTCCCGGATGTCTACGGCCGCCAGATCAAACGGCCGCCCCTCGCGAAGGCCTTCTTCGCATACCTCCAGATGCCGGAGGGCCGCACTCAGGGCCGCCTTGTGCCGCAGACGGCCGAGAAGCGGCGTTTCCTGCGCGGAACGGTCGCCCACGACCAGATCTTCTATAGTATCCCGAAGATCGTCGACGCCTGCGCCCGTCTTCGCGGAGACCCGAATCAGCCGCATATCTTCAAGCACGAGCGGTCTGATTGCGTCCGGCTGAAAGGCCGGGGGGAGGTCCGATTTATTTATCACGACGACACCGGGTTTGTCACGAAGCCCCTCGAGGGTCTCGCGATCGGACGGCTCGAGGGGCGACGAGCCGTCAAGGACCACGATACCGCAGTCGGCCCGGGCGAAGGCCTCCAGGGAGCGGCGTACGCCTTCGGCCTCGACCGGATCGCCGGCTTCTCGAATACCCGCCGTGTCCACCAGGCGGAGTGGGATCCCCCGGACCTGGCAGGCCCCCTCGACCGTATCCCGGGTCGTACCCGGCACGTCCGTGACGATAGCCCGCTCTTCGCGTAACAGCGCGTTCAGGAGGGACGATTTCCCCACGTTCGGTCGTCCCACGATGGCGAGCGTCATCCCGTCGCGGAGAACCGCTCCCTCGCGAAACCCCTCGAGGATCCCCCGTATATGTCCCCGGGCCGTATCGATCCGTTCGAGGAGAAGCCGGATATCCGTTTCCGGTATATCCTCGTCGGGAAAATCCAGCCAGGCCTCCATGTGGGCCAGGAGTTCGGTGAGCGCTGTGCGGATCCGGTCCAGACGTTCTTTTGCATGCCCGCCGAGAGATGTAAACGCCAGGCGCCGTGCCCGGTCGGACCGGGCGCGAATGATATCGATCACGCCTTCAGCCTGGCTGAGGTCGATCCGGCCGTTCAGGAAGGCCCGTTTGGTGAACTCTCCGGGTTCGGCAACCCGGGCTCCGAGGTGTACCGCCGCCCCGAGGATCCGTTCAAGGACAACGGAGCCGCCGTGGCCGTGGATTTCCACCACATCCTCGCAGGTATACGTGCGAGGCCCTTCCATCCAGACGGCGAGAACCTCGTCCAGGGCCTCTCCGTCGTCCGGGTTCGCGACAACCCCGTACCGCATCTGCCGTGGTTTGAAATAATCGGCGCTTACGGGAACACAGGGGTTTTTCCGCCGGAAAAGCCGGAGCAGGATCGGCAGGGCCTCGGGGCCGCTCAGGCGTACGACGCCGATCGCCCCTTCGCCGGGAGCGGTCGATACGGCCGCAATAGTGTCAGGATGAGGCAACGGCCGCGCGGGTCGTTTTTCTGTTGACGTACAGCTGTTGGACGATGCTGAGAATATTCGTGACCGTCCAGTAGAGAACCAGGCCCGAGGGCAGGGAGAAGAACATGAACGTAAAAATAACGGGCATGAAGAGCATCATCTTCGCCTGACGGGGGTCCATGGTGGTCGGTGTGAGTTTCTGTTGAAGAAACATGCTGGCTCCCATGAGGAGCGGCAGGACATAGTAGGGATCCTTGGCGGAAAGGTCCTGGATCCAGCCCATAAACGGCGCACCCCTGAGTTCGATGGAGATAAGAAGAACCTTGTAGAGGGCAAAAAAGACCGGGATCTGCAGAAGCATGGGGAGACAGCCGCCGAGGGGGCTTACCTTGTTCGACCGGTAGATCTCCATGGTTTCCTTACGGAGTTTATCCGGGTTTTTCTTGTATTTTTCCTGCAATTCCTTGATCTTGGGCTGGATCTCCTGCATCTTCTTCATGGAGGCCTGGCTCTTGTTCATAAGAGGAATGAACGGAACCTTAATAGCGACGGAGATGACGATGATGGCGACTCCGTAGTTATGTACCAACTCCTCGACAAGCCGCATAAGCCAGAAAAGCGGTATCGCGATGATGGAAAAGAAACCGAAATCAATCACGTATTCAAGTCCGTTGCCGAGGGCTTTCAGGCGATCGTATTCCTTGGGCCCCGCGTAGAGGAGAAAGTCGGCGCGATCCCCCCGGACCCGGTAAGCGATTTCGGCCCGGTCCTCCGTTGCGCGGGCAAGTACGGCACCTTCCAGTTTGGTCCCTTTCCGGGGGGCGAGAACGGCCGCAAAATACTTGCCTTCCTGAGCGATCCAGCGGACGTCCTCGTCGACCAGTTTCTCGCCTTCGATCTTGCCGGCCTTGACTTCCTCCCTGTCCGTATCCGTTGCATAGAGGGGCCCCATGTGTCCCGACCTGTAACGCCC
>CAYYSS010000256.1:0-4558 GCA_964474325.1 uncultured Nitrospirota bacterium | reverse complement strand
AGGGAGAGGGAAGACGGGAGAAGTAAAGGCTTTTCACGTCTAACGTCTTCCGTCTAACGTCTTCCTGCCTCTTACGTCTTCCCGCCTCGACGGGGGCGAAGGGAGAAGGCCGAGGCCGCCGGTCCCGTATTTTATGCAACGGTAAGGTGTAGACACCGAGATCCGGGATGAAATTCCGAAACCTCTTATACGATACCGCGGCCTGGGTGGTTTCCGTCGGGGCGACCCTCTGGGGGCTTCCCCGCCGGGCGCCCGGGCGCAGGTGGGCTTGGGTGCGGGAGCGGTACGGTCTTCATTCCTATGCTCGGGCGGATGTCTGGGTCCATGCCGTATCGGTAGGCGAGTCGATAGCGGCGGTACCTCTGGTTTCGGAGTTGCGACGTCGGCACCCGGAGTGGAAATTTGTTTTCACAACGGTTACGGAAACGGGCCGGGCCGTCGCTGCGGATCGTTTCGAGGACGTCGACGTGGTAAGCGTCCCCTGGGACGTGGGTCCCGTGGTTCGCCGGGTCCTCCGTCGGACGAGCCCCCGTATCGTCGTTTGCATGGAGACGGAGATCTGGCCGGCCTTTATACGGGAAGCGGCCCGTCTCAAAATCCCTTTCGTTGTGGCAAACGGCCGCATTTCCGAAGGGTCGTTTCGGGGATACATGCGTCTGCGACCGGCGATGAAGTCGGTGTTCGGCCGGGTGGCGGGGTTTGCCATGCAGACCGGGCAGGACGCGGAACGGGTGGTCGCTCTCGGCGCACCTCCGGAGCGGGTTCTCGTGCTCGGCAATCTCAAATACGACGTTCCCGTTCCGCCTGCGGAACCCCCGGCATGGGCCGGTGTTCTTCCAGGTCCCGTGCTCGTTGCGGGGTCCACGCATCGTGGCGAAGACGAGATCGTACTCACGGCGTTCGAACGTGCGCGGGCGGCGATACCGGATCTTTCTCTTATCCTTGCTCCCCGGCATCCGGAGCGGTTCGATGAAGTGGCGGATTTAGTGACGGCGCGGGGGTTCCGGCTCTTTCGGCGGTCGGCTTTTGATGGCGGAAAGCCGGAAGACACGGGAGAACCGGGCGTTGTTCTGCTCGACGCCATGGGTGAACTTGCCGGTGCATACGGCGCGGCGGACGTCTGCTTCGTGGGCGGGAGTCTTACGCCGAATGGGGGGCATAATATTCTGGAGGCCGTTGTCTGGGAACGTCCGGTGCTGGTGGGCCCCTATACGAATAATTTCAGCGAAATGACCCGGTTTTTTGAAGAAGCCGGAGGCCTGGTGCGGGTATCGTCGGCGGAAACATTTGCCGAAGAAGTGGTCCGCCTCGTCCGTGATTCCGCCGCCGCGGCGCGTCTCACGGAGGCCGCCGCGGGGGTACTCAAGGCCCACCGGGGCGCGGCCGTCCGCATGGCCGACTGGATCGATGCTCATGTTGCGCGGACTCCTTACGCCGGCTGAATGCCTCTACCGGGGGGGGCTCCGGTTGCGGAAGGCCCTGTACCGTGGGGGGGTGTTTACGTCCCGTCGCCTCCCGGCGCCGGTAATAAGTATCGGTAACCTCTCGGTTGGGGGGTCGGGAAAGACGCCGCTCACCATTGCGGTGGCCCGGCGCTTTCTTAAAGAAGGGCGCCGGCCCGCGGTACTCACTCGGGGCTATCGGGGCTCCGAACGGGGCGTTGCTGTGGTATCCAACGGGCGGGAGGTCCTTATGGATCCGGGACGGGCGGGTGACGAGGCCGTTGTGCTCGCGGAACAGCTCGACGGCGTACCCGTCGTGCGGGGTGTCGACCGCTACGCGGCGGGGCTCCTCGCGCGCCGGGAGTTTGACGCTGATCTTCTGCTCCTTGACGACGGGTTTCAGCACTGGGAACTCGCCCGGGACGTCGATGTCCTTCTGGTTGACGGTGATGACCCCGTCGAAGGCGGGCACTGTCTTCCCGCGGGTCGTCTCAGGGAACCCCCGATCGCTTCGCGGCGCGCTCACGTGATCGTTGCCGTGGGCGGGACGCGGACGCCGTCGGATGTCCGCCGTGCCCTGGACCTTGACCCGGAGGTGCCGGTGTTTCAGGCACTACCCCGGGCGATCGGATACAGCAGGGGAAACGCAACGGAAATGAATCCGGTGCATGAACTCCGGGGTAAGAAAGTGGCCGCGTTCTGCGGAATCGCACGGCCCGAGCGCTTCAGACGGATGCTTGACGCGTTGGGCGCCGACGTCGTCGGTTGGAAAACTTATCGCGATCATATATCGTATAGTGCCCGTGAAAAACGGCGGCTCTCCGAGTGGGCCCGGCGGATCGGCGCGGAGGAGATTGTTACCACGTCGAAGGATTTCGTGAAACTCGCCGCCGGAGACGTATCGGTGCTTCACATCAGTCTGGAAGCTGAAGGAGGGTTCTACCGGTTTCTTTCCGGGCGGATACGTCAAATGGAGGTTAACGGCTCGCATGCATGAAATCGATATTGAAACCCGGACGCGGACCGAGTTCATCGATGTCTCGGCCCGGGTTCAGGAAGCGGTGGAAGCGGATGGGATCAAGGACGGGCTATGCACCGTCTACGTTCCCCATACCACGGCAGGTGTTACGATCAACGAGGGAGCGGACCCCTCGGTGAAAAGGGATATTCTGTCGGAATTGGCGAAGCTTGCGCCCGCCCGTTCCGACTATCATCACGCCGAAGGTAATTCCGATGCCCATATCAAGTCGAGTCTCGTCGGGTGCGAGAAAACCATTCCGGTCCAGAACGGCCGGCTTGTGCTCGGCAGGTGGCAATCGGTGTTTTTCTGTGAATTTGACGGGCCCCGTCGTCGTCGTTTTTACGTAAGCGTGCTGGGAGCATAACCGGATGCCGGAACGGGAGGAGAACAAGAAGAATATGCTGAGATTGATTATCGCGGGAGCGTTGGTGTTTTTGACGTCCGCCACGGCTGTTGCGCTGGACAAACAGACCGTGCGGGAGCGGCTCGGTATGAACCCGAAAAGTATTACCGAGTCGGAGATCCCGGGGGTTTTCGAGATCGTATCCCCCGATAACCGAATCGTCTACATGGACGCGTCGGGCAGGTATATCATCTTCGGCAACCTTTTCGACACCATGACGAGAACCAATATCACGGAGAAACGGGTTGACGCCCTGACCCGGGTCGATTTCGCGGTTCTTCCTCTGGACAAGTCGATCGTAATGGGTTCAGGTACGAAAAAGATCGCCGTCTTCGACGACCCCGACTGCCCATACTGCAGGAAACTCCATCCTGAATTGAAGAAATTAAACGACGTTGCGGTCCATGTTTTTCTGTTCCCCCTGGAAATGCACAGGGATGCGTATGGAAAATCGAAAAAGATCTGGTGCGCGGAAGACAAGGTCAAGGCCCTTGACGATGCCGTCGCGGGTTCCGCGCTGACGGACCTGAAGGAATGCGAGGCCGCGTCGGTGGTGGACGACATAAAATTCCTTGCCCGGAAGATAGGGGTGCGGAGCACGCCGACCATTATCCTCGAGAGCGGCCGGATCGTCCGCGGATATATGGCCGCGCCGGACCTCCAGAGGGAAATCGACGCCGACCGGAAAAAGACGGCGGCCGAGGACAAACCCTCGCCGTAATCAGTCAACCATTTTCAGGTTTCGTTCCGGCGGCAAAAGCCGTGCCCGTGCGGATTCTTCCAAGGCCGCCTTGGGGCCTTCATTTCTCCCGTCCCCGGCGCTCCTTGGTTATCCTCCAGACCTGATGAATCTTCGGACTGCGGGCGAAGTCCCGTGGTATAGTCCGGGCCGTAATATTCTCCGCGCTGAGGCCCGAAAGGGCGTTTTCATCGAGCTTGAAGGTTTTGAGATTCGTGGAAAAGAAGAGGACGCCGTCGGGTTCCATGATCCCCGCCGATTGACGGATCAGTTCGGCGTAGTCCCGCTGGACGTCAAGGGTCCGGTCCATGGCCTTTGAACGGGAAAACACCGGCGGATCGAGAAAGATCAGGTCGTAGCGGAGTTTTTTCCGCCGCGCGGTCTCAAGCCAGGTAAAGCAGTCGGCGCGTTCGAAAGAGTGGCGTTTGCCGTTGAAGCCGTTTAACGCCATATTCCGCCGCGCCCAGTCGAGATAGGTACGGGAAAGATCCACGGTAACCGTCTCACGGGCCCCGCCGGCCGTGGCGTAGACCGTAGCGGTTCCCGTGTAGCCGAACAGGTTCAGGAAGCGTTTCCCCGAAGCTTCCTCTCGCAAAAGGGACCGGGTAATCCGGTGATCGAGGAAAAGTCCGGTGTCCAGGTAGTCGTGCAGGTTTACGAGAAAACGGAGACCGCCTTCCGGGATTTCGTGAAAAGTTTTTCGGGTATCGAATTTCTCGTACTGGCCGCCCTTCTTCTGTCGTTGCCTGATCTTTACGGCCATGCGCTCCGGTGGAATTTCCAGCACTCCCGGGATGATCGCCAGGGCCTCCCGGCGCCTGCGTTCGGCGGCCTCCGGTTTGACCGTGGCCGGGGCCTTGTACTCCTGGACGTGGACCCACGTGTGTTCGCCCGCGTAGATATCAATGGCAAAGGCGAATTCCGGAATATCGGCGTCGTAAAGCCGGAAACAG
>CAYYSS010000255.1:0-4566 GCA_964474325.1 uncultured Nitrospirota bacterium | reverse complement strand
GGCCATGGTTGAGCGGGAATTTTCTCTCGCCGCAATGGTCGAGGGTAATAGGGAGGTTTACGCCAAGGTTCTCGGTCGCAGCCCGTGACGTTTCCGGGACGGCGCGCGATTTCTGCGGGGGTCCGTCTTCGCCCGGATCCGCGGGTTGCATCCCCGCCGGCGCCGGGGAACTATTTCCAGCGGGTAATGTCGTCGAAACTGTAACCGAACATATCCACGTCCTGTTTAAAACGGTCGGCTACCAATGCGGCGAGGTCGTCGTCGTAGTACTCCCGATAATCCCGGTGTCGGTTGGACGATTTCCGTTTATGGGGCAGGGCCGGAGTCTTTATGCCGATTCTTCTGCAGGCCTCGGCGAAATCGGCCTCGAGAGTCTCGTGCCGCCCCAGGAAATCTACGATGACGTTGCCGCGGAGATCGACAATATAGTCCGACTGGGGTTTCGACAACGTGTCGATGTGATACTGGTACGGACGGTCCGGGTCCAGTTTCCAGCGGAGAAACTCGTCGAAGGTGTTGATGTGTTCGATAATATGGGGCCGTTCCCGGCGAATGTGGTGGTACGAACTGACCTGGAGGTCCCACGGGTTTCGTACGAAAGCGAACTTGAAAAGGGAATGGAAGAGTTCGTGGGGCAACATTTCCTTCGCCGCGATAGCTTTCGCGTGCCGCGGGATCTTAATGGCGAGTTTGTGTCCCGTAAGTCCGCTGAGTTTACTGCAGAGAAATTGCGGGAGACGGTACGGGTCGGTCCATTTATAGCGTTCCAGGGCGGACCGGATACTGGTGCCTCCGGTTTTCGCAATATGAACGAACAGAAAATTGTACCGTATGGACAGAAGCATAACTGACTAGATTACCTTGCGGGAGATCCGGGATTCAATCCCATGGCCGCCAGATAGAGGTCGGTGATCCGCTCGACGGAAAATCTTCGGCAGGCCCCGTCCAGGTCCGGCGCCGGGTGTCGTCCGCTCAGGCAGGCCTCGACGGCGGACCCCAGGGCCTCGGGATCGCCGGGGGGAACCAGGGGGCCGTAGGCCCCGTCCTCGAGGATCTCCCGGGGGCCGCTGGGGCAGTCCGTAGCGACTACCGGGGTACCCGCAGCCATTGCCTCCACCAGGACGTTACCGAAGCCCTCCCAGACGGACGAGAGGACAAATAGACGGGCTCGGGCCATATAGGCAAAGGGGTTTTCCACAAAACCCGGAAGTGAGACATGTTCCGTCAGGTTCAACCGGCCGACAAGGTTTTCCAGGGCCGATCGCAGGGGACCTTCACCGAGAATCACGAGGCGGCACGGGCGGGTTTTGCGGACCATGGCAACGGCGTGTATAAGGGTTTCAAAGTCTTTCTGGCGCGTAAGCCGTCCGGTACCGAGGATGATCGGGGGGCCTCCGTCGGAAAACCAGGGATGCGGCGCTTCCTCCCGGGCCAGACGACGGATCGTCTCGATGCGCACGGGGTTATGAATCACGCACACCTTGTCTTCGGGAAGCCGGGCAAGGGCCCGGACATCGTCCGCCACCCCCCGGGAGATCGCTATTACCTGATCGGCCCGAGGGTAGAGGAGGCGCATGGGCCAGATAAACCCCCACCGCCGGAGGGCGGAACTCCCCGCGAGAAAGCCCGAAAGATTCGTGCTGATGCGGATGGCGATCCTGGTGGGGGCGCGGGAAAGCAGACGGGCCAGGATGCCGACGAGGGCGCCCCGCTTCTTCGTAGCGAGGAGCGCAGCCGGGCGTTCGGCTCGTAGATAACGGACAAGCGGTATAAGGCAGAGAAAGGTATGATCCGGCCCGAGTTTGCGGATCCGGACCTCCGGCGGCACCTCGCCCAGAAACCGTCCCCTGTCTTTCACGACGAGGAGATCGACTTCGTAGCCTCCGGAAACGAATCCGTGGCAGAGATGTGTTACGACCCGTTCAACGCCTCCATCACCCGAAAACGATACGAAAACGGCAATTCTCTTCCGGGAATTCACGGTCCCCGGTCCTCCGCCGCGCGCGGCGTTCCGCCGGCCAGGGCGAAACCAAGGAGGGTGAAGAGGGGTGTAAGAATAATCGGGTCGTGAAGGTAATCGAAAAGGCCGCCGAGGAGGAAGCAGATCACGACGAATAGTCCGCCGCACGCGGCGGCGAATTCAAAAGAGCCGCGGGGAAATTTCGCCATGATCTTGACCAGTGCCATGATAATGAACGCCATGAAGACGCAAAAGAGGAGAACACCGATAACGCCCGTCTCGACAGCCCATTGCAGAAAGACGTTGTGAACATGTTTATGCCGCGCGGCCTCCATCATATCCGGTGCATAGGTCCGGAAGAATTCCGGCGCCCGCCTGCGCCAGCCGCCGAAACCGATTCCGAAGAGGAATACACTCCAATCGCCGGTCAGGATCTGAGTCGCCAGTTTCCAGAGACGTATCCGTTCCACATTGCTGACGTATCCGTTCAGGTCGAACAGTGTAAGCGCGCGCATCAGGAGGGCCCGGTCGAACACCGCGTAGACAGCCGCCGCAAAAAAGCCCCCGGTCACGGTCCAGGCGAGTTGTCGGTGGCGGGTATACAGGGCCAGCAGGACCAGGGTGAGCGGATAGACCAGAAGAAACCCCCGGCTCTGGGTGAGCAGGACCCCGAGGGAGAGCATGACCGCGCAGATCGCCGCCAGAGTTCTTTGCGAAGTCGTGAAGTTGCCGAAAAACAGGAGCGTCGTACACATGACCGCGCCGAATGCATAGTACCCCGCCATATGGATCGGGTGCCCGGCAAACCCCGCCAGACGCTCGCCCCGGTAGGCCTGAAAGGGCCCGGGAAAGACCATGCCGCTCGTTTTCTGCAATAGCGCCAGTGCAACCACCGTCGCGCAGACCGCGGCGTACAGCATAACGAGACGGGGCAGGTGACGCCGATAGTGGGCGAAGAGCGGGACGAGCAGAATCGGCGTGTAGTGGAGGAAACGATCGGCGGGTCTCAGGGGCATCCCCCGGAGCAGGGCGGTGACGAAAATCCATCCGATAAGGATGAGGAACAGGCCCCCGAGCCGCCGGGTGCGGGCGTCGGCTGTTCGCATTGCCTGTCGAAACGGGGCGTGTGCCGCGACGAGGAGCCAGAGGAAGATCAACAGATAGGTCTCGGCCGTTTTTGACAAGGCCAGGGAGGCGACAAAAATGTATAACGATGCAATGAATATCCGGTTCATAGAAGGAAAAGCCGCATTCGCCGACCCACACCGACCCTCCTTGGCCGATGGCTGTCGAGCCAAGCTCCCGGGTATTCTATGCCAGGTCCCGGACGAAGGGCAATGTTGCCGGAAGGTCCGGGTGAGCCGGGTGTGTTGCCACGGGGACCGGGCAAAAACGCTACAATGGATGAACCCATGACCCGGATTATCGGACATTGTATAGATTCTTTCCCCCGGACTTCCCTGCAATCTGCAAAGACGAATCGAGTCTTCGTCGAACAGACCCGATTCGGGACCCGACTCGGGAAGGCGCCGGCCTTGTTCCGCCGGCTGTTCGTTGGTCGCGTTTTCCGGGTGCCCGTGTTTTTTTTCGTCACGCTCGTGCTCGCCTGTTCTGCGTCGGGAGAATCGACGGGCCGGGGGGCGGCGGAAAAGTATCAGGATCCCGCAGTACCGGAGCGTTTCGAGTATCGGATAAGCTGGATGGGAATCCGTGCCGGCAGAGCGCGGCTTGAGTGGTTTAACGGATCGGAGAGGCGGGTCCGCTCTATGGCCCGGTCCGATGACTGGCTCAGCACGTTTTATAAGGTGAGGGACGAGGCCGAGAGCGTTATGGGACCCGACGGGAGACCCAAGAGTTTTCGCATACGCCAGCGGGAAGGCCATTACCGAAGCAATAAGGAGACGATATTCGGGGAGGATTCCATTACGTATGTGGATCACAGAAAAAAGAAGCGTAAAACCCTCGATCCCGAGGGGAAAGACGTATTCGACGTACTTTCGGGATTTAGCCAGCTTCGCCGCAGGCCCCTCACGGTGGGGACGACCGAATATCTCGATATCTGCGACTCGGGGAAGATTTATACGCTTGAGGTTCGCGTACTTCGCAGAGAAACGCTGAGACTGGGTAAACGGTCGGTACGTACGCTGGTTGTCCGGCCCATATTGAAGAGCGACGGTCTGTTCAAAACAAAGGGGAAGATTACCATATGGCTGAGCGACGACCGGCGGCGAATACCCCTGAGAGTCGAGACGAAGGTCCTGATCGGTACCGTGGTGGCGCGCCTTGAAAACAATGTTTTTTAGCAGGTCCGCCCGCACAGACCCCGGCGCGTGCGGCGAGGTGACGCGGTTTGGATAGCGGCAGGAAAACGCCCGGCTGTTTCGGGGCAACCGATACGGGTACCGTCCGGGAACACAACGAGGACGCCTTTTTTGTCGGTTCGCGGTGCGGTTTTTTTGCGGTTGCCGACGGGATGGGGGGGCACGAGCGCGGGGAGGTAGCCGCGTCTCTGGCGATCGAAGTCTGCCGACGGATGCTCGACCACGAGGAGGGCCAGGGTGCCAAAGCCGATGAGGTTGCCCTGCCGGAGCGTATGGTAAGCGTGG
>CAYYSS010000254.1:0-4567 GCA_964474325.1 uncultured Nitrospirota bacterium | reverse complement strand
AAAAACAGGTTGGAGGCGGACAGAATTCTTTCCCTCGCCCGGTTCGCGGGGGGATTGGCGCACCAGGTCAACAACCCCCTGGCGGGGGTTGTGGGTTTTGCGGATCTTTTGCTGAGCCGTTCGCCCCAGCTTACGGATGAACAGCTTCGACACCTCGCGGCGATCAAGGAGTCCGGAGAAAAGGCGGCGAATATCATTAGAACCCTGATGACCTTCTCTTATACCGGTACGCCCGACAAGATGTTCCTCAGGCTGGATACCCTGGTGCGTTACGTGGTCGACGGATTCCTGTACGACGCGGACGGGAAACGGGATATTCCGGTTTCTCTGAATCTTGATGCCGTCACCATATCCGGTGACCGGGACCAGATCCAGCAGTTGGTCTTCTGTCTTGTGGATAACGCAATTCGGGCGGCCGAGGGAACCGGCAAGCGTGATGGCCGCGTCAATGTGGAAATCGAACGCCGGGGCGATACCGCCGTCCTCCGGGTGACAGACACGGGCCCGGGAATTCCGGAGGAAGCGTTGGACAAGATCTTCGACCCGTTTTTCACTACCCGTGAGGTAGGCGACGGCACGGGCTTGGGCCTCGCGGTCAGCCGCCAGATCGTCGAGTCCCACGGGGGGGGGATTTCGGTACGGAACGGCCCCGAATGCGGCACGATTGTCGAAGTCCGTCTGCCCCTTGCGCAAGGGCTGGAGCCGGAACAGAAGACTGCTTAACCGGGTATTCCGTCACACAACCGCCTGCCGCGTCGTAGCCTTCGGCAAAGACGCGCGCATAGTTCTTTGAGGCCGCCGGACCCGGATTTTATGCAACTGTAAGGTTCTTTTGCAACGACAGTCTCTTACAAGTACAAATGACGACAAACCGCATGCATCTTGACGACGTTGGGGAAAAAACGGTCCACAGATGGCCACGGATGGGTACGGATGGGGATGGATGGGGGGAAAGTCGAAGGAGACAGTAGCCACGAATGTACACGAATAGCCACGAAGGATAGAGAAAATGGCATCAAGGAATCAAGGGAAATCCCGCCGAAGGCGCACAAACTTCTGGCGTTCTGACTCCTGATTTCCGTCCCCTGATGCGGCTTGTCCGCGTGAGGCTAAAGACTTCAGCGGAAGGGCCGAAAATATACGTAACCGGTCTTCCGGAAATCGACACGAGAGGTGAAGCGTGGCCACGACCTCAATCGAAGAAATCATCGAAAAGACCCTGGATTTACCAGCGGTCCCCTTGGTGGCGGGGCGGGTGCTCGCGGTGATGAACGACCCGTCCCCACGGCTCGATGAACTGGAAGAGGCCATCTCCGGCGACGCGGCGATGACCTCGCGGGTCCTGCGTATCGCGAACTCGTCGTATTTCGGTCTCGGCAGGACGGTGGAGACCATCGGGGATGCGCTCTTGGTCATGGGTTTCCGGGCTCTCGGCAACGTGGTTCTCGGCGCGTCGGTGCGGGATGTCTACGCACGGTTCGGCCTTACGGAGAAGATCCTCTGGGAGCATTCCCTGGGGGTGTCGGTGGCAGCCGGGCTGCTGGCCGAACGTTACGCCGGCGTGGGGAGGGGTGAGGCTTCTGTGGCGGGCCTTATTCACGACATCGGTAAGGTGATTATGAGCAATACCTTGGCCGACCGCTACGCACTCATCATGGAAAGAACGTACGAGGAACGGGCCCCCTCGGTGGAGGTGGAACGGGACGTTCTCGGATTCAGCCATACGGAGGTGGGTGCGCTTATCGCCCGGAAATGGAATCTGCCGGTCTCCCTGGCCAATGTGATCGAGTTTCACCATACACCGGACCGTACGCCCGAAGAGAATGCCGAATATCGGAATCTCTGCTCCCTGATCCAGACGGCCGATGCCGTCTGCAACCGGACGGGAGTTGGTACCCAGCACGAAATCGAAGACGCCCTCGATGGCATTGCCTTCCCGGGCGACGACCGCGACACGTTTATCGGCAATTTCAAGGAAACCTACATCAGTGAAAAGGTGAAGTTCGTGGAGGGATGAGGTGGCGGAGATATCCTTTCCCCGAATCGCTCGATTTCCGAAGCCGAAACCGGTAAAGCGAGAAGACCGGTACGACCGGCGGGGGAAAAAAAGGGATACGACGAAGCGACAAAAACCGGTAAACGAAGCGGGAAAGGGCCGGCGCATAGACATCGAAGTGTAATTGTGCGGTTTCCGGTTACGAGTCACGAGTCACGGCAGTTGGCAGTCGGCAGTCACCCGCCTCCGGCCTCTCCCCTCGCCCATCGCCCTTCCTTCATCTCTCTCCCCCCTTGCCTACAGCCCTTTGCCCCGTGCCCGCGCCTCCGGCGTGCCGACTTTTCACGTCTCACGTCTAACATCGTACATCCGACCGCCGCCGAGGGCCGGCCGAATCGATCATTTGGTAGATAAGTCCTTCCCGCACGCCTCCCCGGTTGACTAACGTGGCCGGCGTCCCGAGAAACGTCAGAGTTTCCACGATAACGGCGAGTCCCGCCACGATAATATCGGCCCGTTCCTGCGGTATGCCGAGGCGGATCCGGCCGTCGCGCGTCCGCGTCCGGAGCCGGTCGAAGGCCGTCTCCAGGTCTCGGCGTGAGATCTCCCGGTGCGCAGGGCTCGAAGGCCGCCGTGGACGAGCCGCGTCCAGCCAATCGGCGATCGTTGTTATCGTTCCGCCGGAACAGACGAGTTGCGCCCCTTTTCGCCGGGCGCCGGTCAGTTCAACGGTATCCCGAAGCGTGGTTGCTATGGCGTTGCGGAGGGCGGCGATCTCTCCCGGCGACGGAGGGTTGGAACGTAGATACCGTTCGGTGAGGGTCACGGCCCCCAGCGAAAGAGACACCGCCGTTTCCATCTTTCCTCCGCGTCCCCAGGCCACCTCGGTGCTTCCGCCGCCCACATCCAGCGTTACTGCTGCGGTGCCGATGGGAAGCATACGCACGGCACTCAAAAACGACAGCGCCGCTTCCTCAAGCCCATCGATCGCCCGCAAAGGGAGTTCGAAACGCCGTCGTACGGCCTCGATAATACGGGCGCCGTTTTCGGCGGTCCGGAGGGCACTGGTCCCCACGGCCGCCCAACGGTCTATGTTAAAGGGATCGACAATGTGTCTCAGGAGGAAAAGGGCCCGGTAGAAACGCTCTTCCGCCCGCGGACCGATGGACCCGTTTGCGGAAAGACCTTCGCCCAAACGAACCGGGAATCGCAGGTTTTCAAGCGGTCGAAAACACCTGTTGTCGATGACTTCGGCAACCAGACAGCGGACGGCGTTGGTCCCGGCGTCCAGCGCGGCCACACGACGGAGAACAAGGTGTTTCTCCATGCGCCCCTACTCGTCTTCGAAGATGACGTGATCGTGGAGTTCGTTTTCGTCCCCGGGTGTGATCGGAAACGCTTCCTCGAGGAGGGTGCCGACCCGCTTTACGGCGTGCACGAGGGCGTCTTCCTGCCTGCCCTCGCGTATCCCCGCGACCAGATCCTTCACAACCGAGTCCCAGGTGCCGTCCGGGACACGTTCGTTGATGCCGCGGTCCGCCAGGATTTCCACGTCCCGTTCGAAAAGCGAAATCATGATGAGAATGCCCGTTGACTGACGGGTCCGGTTCAGGCCGTGTTCATGAAAGGCCCGGACGGCCCGGCGCCGCACACACACGCGCATGAAGTCTTTCTGGACGAAGAGACGCTTGAGGAACGGAACCCGCTTGATAAGGAACAACGAGCCGGCAAAACAGAGAATCTCGACCCCGATAACCTGTTCCGCACTCGAAAGGGGAACGATCGTAGAGACAAGCAGGGTCGCAAGAATAGTTATGAGGATTGCACCGAGATATTCGGCACGGGGGTACGCCCAGCTTCGGCCCACGACCATCGTAACGATCTCGCCGATGGTCTTTGCTTCGGCTTCCGCCACGGCCTCGGCTACCCGCCCGCGTCCTTCTTCAGTGAGAAAGGCCATTACCAGCTCCCCGAGGCCCCGCCGCCGCCGAAGCTTCCCCCGCCGCCGGAAAACCCACCCCCGAAACCACCGCCGCTGAGCCCGCCGCCGATCCCGCCGCCGATCCCGCCGTAATAAATACCCCGGCCGAGCCACCGTCCCCGGCGTTCGCGGAAAAGACCTGACAGAGCGGCGAATCCAAGGAAAAAGAGCCACGTCAGAAACGAACCGCCCCGTTTCCGGGTCGGGCGCTTCCGCGCAAGGGGTGTGAATTCACCTTCAACGGCCTTGGTGATTGCAACAACCCCGGACGTGATTCCCTCGGCGAAACGACCGGCTTTGAACGCCGGGGTAATTACGTCTTCAATGATCAATTTCGACTCGAGATCGGTGAGTGCTCCTTCCAGACCGTAACCGACCTCGATCCTGATCTTGCGTTCCTTCTTTGCAATAAGCAGAAGAACCCCGTTGTCCCGCCCCTTCTGGCCGAGCTGCCATGAGCGGGCGACCTGGATGCCGAATTCCTCGATGGTTCTCCCCCCAAGGTCGGGGACCGTAAGGACGGCGATCTGGTTCGAACTGGTCTCCTCCACGCTCCGGAGAAAGGACTCAAGACGGGCCCGGTCGCTGTC
>CAYYSS010000253.1:0-4572 GCA_964474325.1 uncultured Nitrospirota bacterium | reverse complement strand
GGTTACGACAATATCCGGGGTTATGCCGGTACTCTGAATAGACGTTCCGGCAGGGGTGTAGTATTTAGCGGTCGTCAGGCGAAGACCGGAGCCGTCGCTGAGGGGAATTACGGTCTGCACCGACCCCTTTCCGAACGTCTGCTCCCCCAGGACGATTGCTCGATTCCAGTCCTTGAGGGCGCCAGCAACGATCTCGGAAGCGCTCGCGCTTCCCGGGTTGACCAGGACAACCATGGGGGCCTCCCAATGTTCGTGACGGCCCCTTGTTTTGTACTCGGTTCGTTCTCCGTGTCGGTCCTTGGTATAGACGACAAGTTTATTGCGCGGTAAGAATGAATCAGCCACGTCGATGGCCACGGTCAAAAGACCGCCTGGATTATTACGCAGGTCCAATACGAGGGACTCGGCCTTCTCGTCCCGCAAGGAGGCGATAGCGGCCGCCAGGTCCTCAGCGGTTCGTTCCTGGAACTGATTAAGCTTGACGTATCCGATCTTGTCGTCGAGGATTCGGTGTCTCACGCTCTTGATCTTGATGACGTCCCGGGTGATTGTGATGTCCAGGAATTCCTTCTTGTCTTTTCGGAAAACGGTAATCGTTACGTCCGTTCCCCGGGGGCCGCGCAGTTTCTTCACGGCCTCCTGGAGGGTAATGTTTTTCGTCGGTTCGCCTTCGATCTTGACGATTCGGTCTCCGGCCTTGATCCCTGCCTTGTCGGCGGGGGTATCCTCGATAGGGGCGATAACCGTCAACGCCCCGTCTTTGACACCGATCTGAATTCCCAGGCCGCCGAACTCACCCCGCGTTTCAACCTGCATTTCCCTGAACATATCCTCGGTCATATAGGAGGAATGGGGGTCAAGAGAGTTGAGCATGCCGCGGATCGCCCCACGGATAAGTTTTGCGTCGTCGATATCCTCGACGTAATTCTTCTTTACCAAGGAGAGGATTTCAGAAAAAAGCCCGAGGTTGGTATAGATGTCCGTATCGGCGCCCGCCGCCACCAGCGTTGACCCTACCAGCCACCCGCCGAGGAGTGTCACGACCACGAGGAAGCCCGTAATCGCCGCCGATTTTCCTGTTATTTTAAACATGCCCGTGTTCCTCCTCACTATTTGCGCCGTGCCAGCCAGGGTATGGGATCGATCGGTTTGCCGCGGCGACGAACCTCAAAATATAAGCTCACGGTTCCTCCCAGACCCGACTCCCCGACCCGACCTACCACCTGACCCCTCCGTATGTGCTCCCCGGCGATAACCGAGGAGTCGGAGAGGTGGGCGTATAACGTGTGATACCCCATGCCGTGGTCGACGATAACCAGATTACCGAAGCCCCGGAAATGATCGGCGAAGACCACCGTACCTCCCAGCACGGCCTCGACATTCGTGCCTTCCGGAGCCGCTATCTCAATACCGTTTCGGAAGACCGGTGTGTTGAATTCCGGGTCCTTCTGGCTACCGAAGCGGGATACGAGACGGCCCCGCACCGGCCACCGCAGGCCTCCTTTCATCTTATCAAAACTCTTTCCGTCGTCACCAAGGGCTCGAGGCGGCGCTACCTCAGACCGTTGTCGTTTCCGCAGTTCTTCTTCCTCCCGGAGTACGTTTTCCAGGTCTCGGGAGGCCTGGGATAATTCTTCGATCAGCTGCTGTCGTGTGTTTCGTTCCGCCCGTACTCGGGTAAGCAGGGCGCGCTTTTCTTTTCTGGTTTTGTCGAGTCTGGCTTTTCGCGCTGTCCGCTCTTTGCGAACCGCGTCCAGACGACTCTCCAGGGCAACACTCGCAGACCGTTTTTCCTGGAGATCACTCCAGTCCTTTCGATAGCCCTCGATCAGACGGCGGTCGTGGTCGGCGAAATAGGCGAGATATTTCGCCCTCCGGATCAGGGCCTGGTAATCTTCGGCCGAGGCGAGGGCCGCCAGGCTCCCTTCTTTGACCTGCCGGTAAACGGCACGGAGGCGTTTTTTCAGGATGTCGCGGCTCCTGGAGATCTTGTTCTCGAGCTCCCCAATGGCGTTATTGAGTGCACGGCGTTCCTTTTTGAGGGCACGAATTTTCTCCTCGACCTGACGCAACGCCCGTTGTTCCTTCCGCACTAACCTGTCGGCCTTTTCCAATTCGGCAAGAATCGAGGTCTCTTTGCGGGCGAGCCTGCTCAGGCGCTCTTTCTGCCCCTGAAGTTTCTTGGAGATTTCGTCCAGTTTGTGCCGCGTGTCCGAGGGGGCGGCCGCCGCGCGTTCGATGAGGGCGTGTCCGGCAACGGTGAAACAGAGGATGAATGTGAGGATGCGGGAAAAAACCCGCAAACCGTCGATCATAGCCGGATACGGCCGACCGCGCTGAGACTGCCGGCGATCCCCAGCAGGGTACCCACACAGGCTATGATCACCCCCCCGAGAAGGCGCGGGTAATCCATGAAGCCGAGAAGACGATAGGTTGTGGTGATGGATGAGAATGCGACCCCGAGGGCAAGGGCGGCCAGCACCCCGGAAAGCCCTCCCAGAAGCCCTCCCTCAAGGAGAAAGGGAAGCCGGATGAACCCCTTGGTTGCTCCCAGGAGCTTCTGGATCTCCACTTCGTCCTGGCGTCTGTGAAAAAGAATTCGTACGGTGTTGGCGATCATGAAAACAATGCCGATTGCAAGACTTGCGATAAGCACGAGGCCGAAAAGATTCATGCGGTCGGCCGCGTCGGTAGCCTTTTGCACCCAACGGTCGCCGAATTGCACGTCGTCCACCCCGTTCATTGTGCCTATGCGATCGGCCAGCGCTCGCATGGACTCAGGCCTCGGGCGCTCGTCCTTGAGGCGCAGTTCGAGGGTAGGCGGAAGAGGATTGTCCTGCAACCCTGCGAGCATATCCTGCCCCAGTTCCCGGGCCAGTTCCTCGAGGGCTTCGTCCGGACTTTTGTACTTGAGTTCGGCAACTTCGGGTTGCCGCCGAATACGCGCCTGCAGGGCCTTCAGGTCAGGGGCGGTTATCCCTTCCTCGAGATATACGACTAAGCCGAACCCCTCCGACCATTGGCGCATGGCTACCTGGAGACTCCAGAGCGATACGGCGAAGAGACCGATGAGAAACAGGCCGACGGCTATCGAGAACATGGTCATGAGATTAACCCACAAATCCTGGCGGAGGTTTCTTGCGGCGGAAAGAACGACGTACGTCAGCTTTTTCACGGAAGCAGTCTTCCTTTCCGCAGGCGCAAAACGGCTTTGCCGGAACGTTCGAAGATTTCGCGATTATGGGTCGCCACGAGAATAGTCGTCCCGCGGGCATTGATCTCCCGAAAAAGAGCCATAACTTCCCCGGCCGTATCCGCGTCCAGGTTGCCGGTCGGCTCGTCGGCCAAAAGCACGGTGGGTCCGCCGACGATGGCCCGGGCGATCACGACCCGTTGCTGTTCTCCACCGGAAAGCCGGTCGGGGAGCACTTCCGCCTTGTGGCGTATGCCCACGAGACGGAGCGCCTGGTGTACCCGCTCCCTGATTTCCGCCCCATCCATGCCGAGGATTCTCAGGGGCAGTTCAACGTTATGGTAGACGGTCCGCTGGCGGAGGAGCTTGAAATCCTGGAAAACGACGCCCACGCTCCGCCTGAGAAGGGGGATGTCGTCGTTGCCGAGCCCCGAGACGTCCATACCCCCGATGAGGACCGTGCCGTGTTCCGGTTTCTCGGCACCGTAGATCAGTTTTAAGATGGTCGTCTTGCCCGCACCGCTTGGACCGGTGAGAAAGGCTATCTCTCCCTTCGGTATATGAAAGTTGATTTCGGAAACCGCAGGGTCGCCGTCGTAACTCTTCGTGACATTATCGAATACGATCATGACCCGCCGTCGGATGCTCGTGTCACCGGCTGGATTTTCCGAAAATGCGGCGGTTCCGTTGGGCCCGAAAAGCCGGAGCGGCGCAACGGGAAGAAAGGGCCGTCCGTCGGATGAAACTCAGGTGTCGATTGTCGGTGGAGAACCTCAAGATTCCTCGTCCAGGGAGCCGGCAATGAAGTCGAGAAGAATGTCGTCAAGGTTCTTGCCGCCTTCCCCCGAAACGGCAGGATCCGCCGACGGGCTCTCGGGCACCTCCGGTTCCTCTGCCGGGGGAGGCGGGGCCGCCTCGTCTTTTCCGAACAGAATTTCATCAAACCTGCCCGCCAAGAGAGCCTTAATGACGGTACGGTGCTGACGGTCCATGGTTCGCCTGAGTTCGTCTTGAAAACCGGGTTTGCCGAGGAGATCACGGTACGACGTCTTCTTCGAGGCATGAATAGCTCCGCCTCGGTAAAGAAGGGTCGTTATGTAGGGGTTGTTGATGCCGCCTTCTTCGGTCTGAATGTGAAACACTTCGTCGCGGTAGGTCACGTTGTTGTTGTAGCCGGTGAGCATGGTCACGATTATACCTCGTAAGGGATGGTCCTGGCAAGGGGAAATGCCGTTATTTATTCGTAAGTTATAAAGTGATTATTCGCAAGTTGCAAACCTTGCAGCGGCATAAAATAAGGGAAATTTCCGCAACGTTAGGGTAAACCTTACAGTTGCAAAGAATACGGGGCCGGCGGCCTCAAAAAAATCCGCAATACG
>CAYYSS010000252.1:0-4585 GCA_964474325.1 uncultured Nitrospirota bacterium | reverse complement strand
ACCACGTCCCCGCCGCCCGACGGGGGAGCCTTCGTGGGTCACGAAGAAGGACCGATGGTCCGCAGAACCAGTGTAGCGCCCACGAACACGATCGTGCCCAGGATAAACCATAAGATTTTCTTGAGCCATCCCCCGCCAAAGGAGGAGTTGTTGCCGTCGTTTTCCATAACGCTCCAGTTTGTTCGCCCGCGCGGGTTCTTGTCAATCCGTGTTCATCCGCGGCGCTTTTCCGTCGTCGGGCAAGATGACTTCGCTCCCCGCGGACGGCTATAATGATGCGTCGCGCTAGAAATACACCGGAGGTCACTACATGAAATTTTTTATCGATACCGCCATGGTCGACGAGATCCGCGAGGCCAACTCCATGGGTATGGTCGATGGGGTTACCACCAACCCTTCGCTGATAGCCAAAACGGGTCGGCCCTTCCGCGAGGTAATCGAAGAAATCTGCGGTATCGTAAGCGGACCGGTCAGCGCGGAAGTGGTGAGTACGGACGCTGACGGCATGGTGAAGGAAGGCCGTGAACTGGCGGCGATTCACGAAAATATCGTGATCAAGATACCCCTGCTCACTGAAGGCCTGAAGGCAGTACGGACCCTGGCCGACGCAGGGATCAAGAGTAACGTCACGCTCTGCTTCTCACCGGCCCAGGCCCTCCTGGCCGCCAAGGCCGGGGCGGCCTATATCAGTCCCTTCGTCGGACGACTCGACGATATCTCCCATAACGGCATGGATCTGATCGCCCAGATCCTGGAAATCTACGAAAACTACGGCTTCCCCACCGAGGTCCTCGTCGCGAGCATCCGGCACCCCATGCACGTGGTGGAGGCCGCCAGGATGGGCGCCCATGTTTCAACCATACCGTTTAAGGTAATCCAGCAATTGGCGAAACATCCCCTCACGGATATCGGGCTCGAGAAATTCCTCAAGGATTGGGAAAACGTTCCGAAATAACGAGGTTGCGTTGAGATGCCGATTTACGAGTACGACTGTCTGAAGTGCAAGGAGAGCTTCGAACTTCTTGTCCGAAGCTCGGAACAGGAGATCGCCTGCCCCGCCTGCGGCGCTCGGGAAGTATCGAAGAAATTCTCGCTTTTCGGCATGAGCGGGGTCGAAAAACCCGTCACGTCTTCAAGCGGCGGCGGATGTTCCGGCTGTAGCGGCGGCTCCTGCAGTTCCTGCTGATCGCCCGCCGGCCCCGTATTTTATGCCCCTCTAAATGTTACGCGTGAGACGTAAGACGTGTGGCGCAGACTACGGACCGCCAACCGCCGCGACTCGTGACTCGTAACTCGTGACTGTAAACCGCCGACTGCCTGCCTCGGCGTAGCCTTCGGCGAAGACGGGCCGACGTTTTTCCCGGCCGTTCACGTCTCACGTCTGACTTCTCACTTCCAAACACATCTTTGCGGTTGACTTCCATCCCCCCGATATGGCAATATTTTCTGCTCATCAGCGCCCCTCGCGGGGCGTGCCCGGGCGACGGATAAACGGACGATAATCGGAGGTAGACGGTTTGACAACGGTAGTCAAGAAGAATCTTTCCGCGAAAAAGCGGATCAGACAGGCTGAGAAACGGACGGCGCGCAACCGCGCGGTGATCTCAAGGATCAAGACCCTCGCGAAACATCTGGATGCGTCCCTTGCCAGCGGCAACCCGGACGACGTTAACGAGAAGCTCAGGACGGTCGTCGGCGCCATTAACCGTGCCGCGTCCAAAGGTATCCTTCACCGCAATACGGCATCCCGCAAGGTCTCCCGCCTGAATAAACTCGTAAACCGTACCCTGGCGGGAAACGCCGGATAATCAGCCGAATCCGCGCACGAGGCGGACCACAAGGGCCTCCAGGACCAGCCTGGGCGGCTTCCCGGTGGATTTCAGATCCACGTCAGATCGATGCAGGGCCTCCAGCACCCGCGGGAGGTCCTTTTTATTGCGCGCCCGCTTCGTGTAATACCACCTGAGTACGCCTACAAGCGACGAAGGTTCCTGCCCCCCGTCGAGGAGCCGCGAAAGGATACCCAGGACCTCCGAAGGCCGGCCCTGCTCGAGCACCCTCGTAAGATCGAACGGTGAAACGTCCCGTTCGGCCGTCAGATACTCGTCGATATCGGCTGTGGAAATCGACCGCCGTCCGGAAAGGGAGATCTTTTCCAGCTCGCGGCGCAGAACGAGCAGATCCACGCCCACACGTTCGACGAGGTACGCCGCCGCGGCGTCCTCGATCTCCACACCCAGATTCCGCGCCTGGGACGAGACCCAGGCCGGGGTTTCACGTTCGGTGACTTCCGCCGACAGGCACGGGAGCTTCCGTTTCTTAAACGCCGAAAAAATCCCCGTGCGTTTATCCACTTTGGGGGCGAGGAACAGAACGCAGGAGGATTCTCCCGCCTGCTCAAAGAGTCTTTCGAGGCCGGCGATGTGATTTTTCTTGAACAGTCCCGCATCCAGTACGACCAGGAGCCGACGCCCGCCGAACAGGGCGACCGTGGCCGCCGAAATCACGATATCGTCCACGGAATCTTCGCCGGCTCGAAACACGTCACAATTGAAGTCTCCGCCGTCTCCGCCGAAGATCTCCGCAGCCCGTTCGCGGACTTCATCAAGGATAAACGGCTCGCCGTAGATCAGGTACAGGGGTTTAGGGAGGCCCTTGTCGAGTTCCTGGCGGATCTGCCGGTAACTCACGGTCCCTCGATCCGGCCGATCAGTTCCCGTGCCAGGGAACGGATAGTACGGCGCGTGGCCTCGAAACGGGCACGTTCCGTCTGCATCACGTCGCCCGTGGCCCGATAGGTCTCCCAGACCGACGGTGCAATACCCGAGGCGTCGTACAACTTTGCGCCCTCCCGGTTGCTTATCAAGATCCCGGCCTTCATGTGCACTTCATACTGAACCGCAAAGTCGTTTCTCTCAGACGTGGGTACCACGTCGTAGTCCTCGATCGTAACGCGTATTGTCACGCCGGCGGTGTTCTCGGGTACAAGGCGCATCCTGCCGTCGAGTGTCAGGGCCTCGACGATCCGTTCGCGAAAATCGTCTTCCAGAGAGGGTTCCAGGGTTGCATTTATCACGGGGGCTACGTAGACCCGGTTGTCATCAAAGGGCAGACCCCGTGTGACGCGGTAGCCGCACGAGACCAGAAGGCCGGCCGCGGCAAAGGCAAGAATCAGACGCACTGCGCCCTTCACGGCACTACGTTGACGAGCCGGCCGGGGACCACAATCACCTTGCGCGGCTCACCACCTTTGAGTTCCTGTTTAACCTTTTCGTCTTCGAGGGCTACCCGCCGAAGGGTTGCGTCGTCGGCTCCGGCGGGGACCCGTACCCGGGACCGTAGCTTACCCCGTATCTGGATCACAAGCTCTATTTCGTCCTCCCGCGCTGATTCGGCATCGAAAACCGGCCACGCCTGCTCCCCCGCCCGTCCTTCGGCGCCCAGGGCATTCCAGAGTTCCTCCGCAATATGGGGCGCAAAAGGGGAAAGGAGAAGTACCAGCCTGCCGAGGACCCAGCGAACGAGCGCGAGGGCCTCGTCGTCGGGATCGTCGCCGAGTTTCAGGGATCCCAGGGCGTTCGTGAGTTCCATCAGGGAGGCGATCGCCGTGTTGAAATGGAAATCCCGCTCGATATCCTCGGTAACCTTACGTATCGTCTGGTGGGTCTTCCGGTGGAGATCCCCAAGGGCCGGGGGCACCGACGACGGTTCTCCCGGCAGGACGTCGCCGCGATAGCGGTAGACCAGGCCCCATACCCGATGAAGAAACCGGTGGGCGCCCTCGACGCCCTTGTCGGACCACTCAAGATCTTTCTCCGGAGGCGCGGCGAAAAGGGAAAAGAGCCGCGCCGTGTCCGCACCGTATCGCCCTACGAGATGGTCCGGGTCCACCACATTACCCTTGGACTTGGACATCTTGGCCCCGTCTTTGATCACCATCCCCTGGGTAAGAAGGTTCCTGAACGGTTCCCCGGTGTCGAGGAGCCCGAGATCCCGCACCACGAGGGTAAAAAACCGGGAGTACAGGAGGTGGAGTACGGCGTGTTCGATACCGCCGATATATTGATCGACCGCCATCCATGTCTTCGCCGCCTCCGTGTCAAAGGGTTCGTCCCCGCCCGACGCGGTGCCGCAGTACCTGAGGAAATACCAGGAAGAGTCTACGAACGTGTCCATAGTGTCGGTCTCCCGGCGCGCCGCCGTGCCGCAACGGGGGCACGAAACGGAGATAAATTCCTCCACCCGCGCCAGGGGGGAAGCCCCACGCCCTTCAAGGGGTACATTGTCGGGCAGGAGTACCGGGAGGTCGTCTTCGGGCACGGCAACGGTGCCGCACGAGGGGCAGTGGACCACGGGAATGGGCGTGCCCCAGTACCTCTGCCGGGAGATACCCCAATCCCTGAGACGGTAATTCGTCACCCTTCGGCCTGCCTTCAGTTCCTCGGCCCGGTCCATGATCTTGCCTTTCGCCGTCTCGGAGTCCAGACCGTCAAAGGCCCCGGAGCCCGTCAGCACACCGGGGTCCACGTACGCCTCGGTCATTGCGTCGGCATCCAGGGTCTTGCCGGGCGGCTGTATCACGACC
>CAYYSS010000251.1:0-4595 GCA_964474325.1 uncultured Nitrospirota bacterium | reverse complement strand
CGTACGCCTCGAGGAGCCGGGCCGGCCCCACCGGGTTGAAGAAATCCGGCAGAACATCAGGCGACTCATGTGGGAAAAAACGGGGATCATCCGGTGTTCCACATCGCTTTCGGAGGCAAGCGACCGCCTCCGGTCCTGGGAAGACTGGCGGATGCGTACCAGTACGGATCAGCGGGAATTAGAATTGAAGAATATGTTGACCGTGGGCGGACTGACCACGGCCGCGGCGCTCAGACGCGAAAACAGCGTGGGCGCCCACTATCGCTCTGATTATCCTGAAAAAACCCCGGGATGGCGAAAACACCTTCGGCAAAAATCCGAGGGAACAGACTGATTCCCGCTGCAAGCCGCGGAGTCGTCCTCAGCGGTACGGAACGCGGCACGCCGCGCGGGTACTACTGTGGTATTCGGATTCCGGGTTGGAATAAACCGATCAGGCGGCTTCTTCCTTCTTTTTCTCCGGCACCCCTTCTTTGAAGATTTCCTGAATACTCGTCACCTTGATGCCCGCGCCCTCCAGAGCCTTCTTAATCTCCACCATCTTGGCATCTTCAACTTTTACCATAAAATTAGCTTTCATCGCCTGCACCCTCCGTAGACTGAATATCCGGGTCAAACTTCCATGATCTCGGCCTCTTTATGGGCCACAATTTCGTCGATCTTTTTGATATGCGCGTCGGTCAGTTTCTGGATTTCGTCCTGAACACGTTTGTGTTCATCCGCGGTTATCTCCTTGTTCTTCTCGAGTTTTTTCAGCTTATCGTTCCCTTCCCGCCGGGCGTTCCGCACCGAAACTTTGGCGTCTTCCCCCCGCTTCTTGGCTTGTTTTACGATCTGCTGGCGGCGTTCCTCGGTAAGCGCCGGAATCGGCAGGCGAATGACCTTGCCGTCGTTTGACGGCGTCAGCCCAAGGTCGGATTTGAAAATCGCTTTTTCAATGACGGCGACCATGTTCTGCTCCCACGGCTGCACCGTTATCGTTCGCGGGTCCGGCACGCTCAGGGCCGCCACTTGGCTGAGCGGGGTCATCGTCCCGTAATAATCCACGGATATTCCGTCGAGCAGCCCCAAGTGGGCACGGCCCGTCCGTATCGACGAAAAATCCTTGCGAAGCGCCTCGAGGGACGCCTCCATTTTCGCTGCAACGTCATTTTTCAGGGCTTCCGCCGGCATGGGCACTACCCCCTTACCAGGGTCCCGACCGATTCGCCGGTGAGGACCCTCTTGATATTTCCGTCCTCAAGCAGTTTGAACACAATTATAGGCAAGTTGTTCTCCATGCACAAGGATATGGCAGTGGAGTCCATAACCCGGAGACCTTGATTCAGCACGTCAAGGTACGTCAGCTCTTCGTACCGGCGGGCAGAGGGATCTTTGGCCGGATCCGCCGAATAAACCCCGTCAACCTTGGTCCCTTTCAGGATAATATCCGCACCGATTTCCATCGCCCTCAGGGACGCCGCGGTATCGGTCGTAAAAAAAGGGTTACCCGTCCCCGCCGCAAAAATCACAACCCGTCCCCGTTCGAGGTGGCGCATGGCACGGCGACGGATGTAGGGCTCGGCCAGTTCCCGCATCTCAATGGCGGAAAGCACCCGCGTGACAACTCCTTTATTCTCCAGGGCGTTCTGAAGCGCCAGGGCGTTAAACACCGTGGCCAGCATTCCCATATAATCCGCCGTGGACCGATCCATGCCCTTGGCGCTTCCGTCGATTCCCCGAAAGATATTGCCTCCGCCGATGACAATACCCAGTTCTACACCCAGTTCAAGGGTAATGCGGACCTCGTCGGCCACCCGATGAACGATCTCGGGCGAAATCCCATAGGACTGATTCCCCATGAGAGCCTCGCCGCTCAGTTTCAGAAGAACGCGCTTATAGGGGAGGTCCGGTTTCGGCACGTACTAGGAGGCCGATTGCTCACCCAGGACGAAACGGCTGAATCGACGGACCACAATGTTCTCGCCGAGTTTTGAGACCATTGCGGTGATCAACTCCGAAACCTTCTGCTTGCCGTCGGGATCTTTTACGTAGACCTGATCCACCAGGCAGGTTTCGGCGAAGAATTTCTCGATCTTGCCGTCCACAATCTTGTCGATGATGTTTTCCGGCTTACCCTGTTCTTTAAGCTGGGCCCGGTAAATTTCCTTCTCCCGATCGATTTCATCAGCGGAAATTTCTTCCCGACTGACGTACCGGGGCGCCGCCGCCGCGATATGCATGGCAATATCCTTGACCAGCGTCTGGAAATCTTCCGTGCGTGCTACGAAATCGGTTTCGCAATTGATCTCGACCAGCACGCCGATTTTACCACCCATATGTATGTACGACCCAACGGAACCCTGGGACGCCGCACGGCCCGCTTTTTTCGCAGCCGTCGCGAGCCCTTTCTGCCGGAGCAGATCAACCGCTTTTTCCTCGTCGCCTCCGGCTTCCGTTAATGCTTTCTTGCAATCCATCATGCCGGCGCCCGTCTTTTCACGGAGCTGGCGAATGGCGTCTACCGTTATGCTCATTCTTTTGTTTCCTCCCCGGCGGGGGTCTCCGCGGCTACCGACGCCGCCGTACCTCCGTCGTTGTTGTTTTCCACAGGTGTGCCCTCCGTCGCCTGCGCGGCCTCGGCAGCTTCCCCGGCGGCCTGAGCAGCTTCCCCGGCGGCCTGAGCAGCGGCGTCTTCGGCGATCTTAGCGGCCATCTCCCTGCCTTCGAGCACGGCCCCGGCCATCTTGCTCGTGATAAGACGGATTGCCCGAATAGCGTCGTCGTTACCGGGTACGATCCAGTCGATCTCGTCGGGATCGCAATTCGTATCCACGATAGCCACAACGGGGATGTTAAGCTTGCGGGCCTCGCTTACGGCGATACTCTCTTTCTTCGGGTCGACCACGTAGACCGCCGCCGGCAATTCGGGCATCTCCTTGATCCCGCCCAGGACTTTTTCAAGCTTGGCGCGGGACTTCTCTAACTTCGATACCTCTTTTTTCGGTAAAAGATCGTAAGTGCCGTCGGTGGACATAGCCTCGATCTTTTTCAGTTTCTCGATACTTTTCTTGATGGTCGAAAAGTTCGTCAGCATACCGCCGAGCCAGCGTTCGTTCACATAATACGCCCCGCACCGGGTCGCTTCGTCGTGAATGGAATCTTTCGCCTGTTTTTTGGTGCCGACGAATAGGATGGGGGCGCCCGTGGCCGCCGTATCTTTGACAAACTCACAGACGTTCTGAAGCATGCGGAGCGTTTTCTGGAGATCGATGATGTAGATCCCGTTCCGCTCGCCGAAGATGTACTTCTTCATCTTCGGGTTCCAGCGCTTCACCTGGTGTCCGAAATGGACACCCGCTTCAAGAAGCTCTTTCATTGTGGTCTCCATAGACCAATTCCTCCTTCTCTGCCTCGGGTTGTACCTCCGCCCGCACCGTTCTCCAGGAGATCCGGCGGCCCCACGGTCCCCAAGGGACCGCACCCGGGCACTTCGCGGACGTGCGATATTGCGACGTTCACTCTAGCATATGCACCCATGTGGCATCAAGGCGGCGATACCGGTCTGCACGGATCGGTCAACGTCGGTCGTAAACCACGAGGGACACGTGGCTCATAAAAATATAAATTTTATTGTTTTTGCGGAGGCATTCAGTTTCCAGGGATTTCCTTCGTAAACTTCGTGCTTTTCGCAGTGATCGTACGTGTTCTTCAATGTGTTACCGGCTTTATCAGCGCGGGCGTTCGGGACGACGAAATATCAGTTGACAGCACCCTCATCGAGAAGAGATACTTTACGTTGCAGTATATCCGGGCCGGGCCTGCCGGTCCCGCGGAGGAGACCGTTTACAGTGGCGTCGGAGGACAATCGAAAAAATCAGAGGGTTTCCGTGGAGGGCGTAACCGGGAGCGTTATGTTTTCCTACGAAATCTCCATACTGAATATAAGCGTGGACGGGATCGCCTTCCGGACCACGAAACGGCTCCAGATCGGCAAAACCTACCTCCTCAAACTCCCCTACGGGGACGGGGATATTCCGATACGGGGCAAGGTGGTCTGGTGTAACCTGAGCGGCACGGCAAGAACGCCCGAGGGGGACTCGGCGCCGGTGTATACCCTGGGGATGAGGTTCGAGCCCCACCAGGAAGACCGCATTCAACAGCTCAAACGCCTTGTGGAGAAACACCGTAAAGAGGAGGCCGTCCTTCGGGCCATCCGCGTCGGCATAACCCTGGCCCCCGGGACCGACAGAGAAATCACCCTCGACTCCCTGTACCCGGTCACGCACCTTTCCCCGACCGACGTGATCGTGGAGGTCGACACACCCCTCGCCCTGGACCAGAGGAGCCAGCTGGAAATTCACCTTCCTGATAAAACCATCGTCTACCCCATGGCCCGCACCCTTTCCTCCGAGGCCGCCGGGCCCAGCCGGCACCGGATTCATATGGAGTTCATACAGATTACGGATAAAGACGAACGGGCGATCCGGGACGTCCTGTTAACCATTTCCGATATCTGAACCTTAACGTTGCAAAAGATTCCTGGAGAAGGGGCCGGCGGGATCAAAAAAATACGCACGGCCACTACACTCCTGAAACGGCGAACGGGTCCGGGC
>CAYYSS010000250.1:0-4604 GCA_964474325.1 uncultured Nitrospirota bacterium | reverse complement strand
GCTGTGATATACGGCCACAAGGGCGCCGAATCTGTCTTTCAACCTTGTGGAAAGAACTCGCCCGCGAATCGGACGCCGTAAACACTTCCACGACACCACCGGGGTGCCGAACGGCCTGGAGTCTCCCGTCAGGTCTGAACCATAGTCGGGAACCGGCTCGGACGGGGATACGTTCCCAGGTAAAATCCCTCCGGATATCGGCCGCGGAGACCCGACCGTTTTCATGGAGACAGACCTCGTCGCCGGGATGAAACGACAACCCGTCCAACGTAAGGTTCTCTGCCGTAATCGCTCGAAAAATCCGGCCGTTTTCGTGAAACATGCAAAGTTCGCCGGACCGGCATACAACGCCGTCCTTTTCCGTATCTGCGCTCAATCGGCAGGAGGCGACGGCACCGTTTTCGTGAAACCAGACCTCACCGGGCAGGCACGGGAGACCGAGTACCACCGCTGGCTTGGGGAGTCGGGTACGCCAGAGACGCCCCTGATCGTCGAGACCGATAACCGATCCCGCGGGAAAGAGGATACCGGAAATGCGGGAGTCTCGAGCGAGGGTCTTCGCCGCGAGACCTTGAACACGGTCCTGGTCCCGGCGATCCACAGCCGGGCTAGCGAGGGGGTTGACCGGACGGCGGGTCGTTTGACGTAGTGTTGTTCCGGGGAGAACACGTCTCCCCCGGCACGGCGCCTCAAGCAGGTATGCCCAGACGGGGGAATAGCACCCTCAGGACAAAAAGGTAGACGGCAACGGCGCCGAGGGCAAGAAATACATCCTTCATTGAAGGAATACCGGCCTCAGCCTTTTGACTTCTCCGCCGCCTCCTCGCGGGCAGTCCTGACCGCGTCGAAATCGACGAATTCCAATACGGCCATAGGCGAACAATCACCCGGTCGGACCCTGGTTTTTACCAGACGGAGGTAACCGCCGGGACGCCCTTTCATTCGCGGAGCGATTTCCTCGAAAAGATTCGCTACCGCCGATTTCTTGTACACATACTGAAGCGCACGGCGCCGGGCGGCCAGATCACCCTTGATCCCCAGGGTTATCAGGCGTTCCGCGATCTTCTTGGTCTCCTTAGCCTTGGCCAGGGTCGTCTCCACCCTCTGCTGTTCCAGAAGCGACGTGACCAGGTTCCTAAGGAGCGCCTTTCTATGGTTTGCATGCCGGCCGAACTGCCGGCCTCCGACATTATGCCTCACCGTCTGCACCTCCACTCGTTGCAAGGGCTTCCTGCAGGGCCGACGTATCTACCCGCATCCCGAGACGCAAGCCCATACCCGCCAGGGTATCTTTAATCTCTTCAAGCGATTTACGGCCGAAATTTTTTGCCTTCAGCATCTCCTGTTCCGACCGCTGTACCAGCTCGCCAATAGTACGTATTTCCGCGTTTTTCAAGCAGTTGTACGCACGCACCGAAAGTTCCAGCTCGTCAATACTCTTGAGAAGATACTCGCTGAAGATCGGCTCTTCGTCAACGGCTGCGGCGGGGGCGTCCTCGATATGCGACTCCCCCCCGTCGTCATAATCCTCAATGACGAACAGGTCCAGGTGTTCTTTCATCACCGAGGCGGCCTGGGAAACGGCCTCTTCGGGACTCACACTGCCGTCGGTCTCCACCTCGAGGATCATACGGTCGTAGTCCGTGGAATACCCCACGCGGGCCTTTTCAACCAGGAGATTGACCTTGCGGATCGGCGTGAATACCGCGTCAACGGAAACCATATCCACGGGCTGGTCCTCGTTTTTATTCAGCTCGGCCGGCACGTATCCCCGCCCCCGCCGTACCGTAAGCTCCATCTCGAAGACCTTCCCCTTATCCACCGTCGCAATGATCTGATCCGGGGTGAGCACTTCGACCGTCCCGTCGGTCTGGATGTCCCGGCCGCGAACCTCCGCCGGGCCCGAGACTTCCACGCGAACGGTTTTTTCACGGAATGTAGAATCCATCCGAAACCGGAGTTTCTTTACATTGAGGACCAGATCCACCACGTCTTCCTTAATTCCCTCGTGGGCGGAAAACTCGTGGAGAACCCCCGGAATACGCAGGGCCGTCACGGCCGCGCCGTCAAGCGAGGACAGCAACACTCGTCGCAGAGAGTTCCCGACCGTGGTGCCGAACCCCCGCTCAAAAGGCTCCGCCACGAGCCTGCCGAAGGTCGGCGTCAGCGTGTCTTCTTCAAACCGCAATTTCTTGGGGAGTTGAAACCCCCGTTTTTCTAAGTCCATTCAGGCCTCCTGTTGGGTCTAGTGGGCCAACCAGAGACCGGCGCGCCGGTCTTCCATGGATATTCGCTCACGTTATTTAGAGTACAGTTCGACGATCAAGCGTTCTTCCACCGGAAGCCCGATCTCGTCTCTGCTCGGAAGGTAAGAAAGCTTGGCACGGAAGGCCTTTTCGTCCACCTCGATCCACGGCGGCGTACCCCGATGCGCCGCCCTCTGCATGGCGTCGACGACCGGCTGAAGCGTACGACTCTTCTCCCGGACCTCCACGACATCCCCGGGGCGCATGAGAATCGACGGCACCGCGGCCTTACGTCCGTTGACCGTAAAATGTCCGTGTGTCACCATCTGGCGTGCCAGACGTCTCGTGGGAGCGAAACCCGCGCGATAAACCATATTATCCATCCGGCGCTCCAGGATCTGGAGAAGGTTCTCGCCGGTCATGCCCTTCATGCGCTCGGCCATGTGGAAATACCGGCGAAACTGCCGTTCCAGAACGAAGTACATGCGCCGAACCTTCTGCTTTTCCCGCAGCTGAATACCGTAATCCGATATCTTCGTACGCCGCCCCTGACCGTGCTGACCGGGCGGATACTTGCGTCGCTCCACCGAACACTTCTCCGTGTAACAGCGGTCACCCTTTAAAAACAACTTCTCGCCTTCCCGCCGGCACATCCGACAAACCGCTCCTGTGTAACGCGCCATCTTAGACCCTCCTCCGCTTCGGCGGACGACAGCCGTTATGGGGCAGCGGTGTAACGTCCTTGATGAGATTCACTTCAATGCCGGCGGCCTGGACCGCCCGGATCGACGACTCCCGGCCTCCGCCCGGGCCCTTGACGTATACGTCCGCCCGGCGCATGCCGTACTGGTCGGCCGCCCGCTTCGCCGCCGTCTCAGACGCGATCTGGGCGGCGTAGGGCGTACCCTTGCGGGATCCCCGAAAACCGTGCCCGCCCGAACTTGCCCAGGACAGGACGTTGCCCTGCTGGTCGGATATGGTAATGATAGTGTTATTAAACGTCGCCTGAATATGCACGACACCATGGGGTACGACCTTCTTTTCCCGCCGCGACGTGGATTTCCCCCGGCCTTTCTTCTGCGCCATACCTACTTACCTGCCTTCTTTTTTCCCGCGACGGTCTTTTTCACACCCCGCCTCGTTCTCGAGTTCGTTTTCGTCCTCTGTCCTCGCACCGGAAGGTTAGCCCGATGGCGGAGACCGCGGTAACTGCCGATCTCCTGGAGACGTTTTATGTTCATGGCGATTTCCCGCCGGAGGTCGCCCTCGACGGAGAGGTCCCGGTCGATGATCTCGCGAATCTTTACCGTCTCGGTATCCGAGAGGTCCTTGACCCGCTTATTGGGATCTATGCCCGTTTCCGCCAGAATCTTTTTCGACGTGGTCCTGCCGATACCGAAGATCCGCGTCAAACCCACTTCAACCCGTTCTTTCTTCGGGAGGTCCACCCCCGCGATTCGTGCCATACGCCTCTTCTCCTTACCTCGTTGCCTAACCCTGCCGTTGTTTGTGGCGCGGATTTTCGCAGATGATCCGCACAACACCCTTCCGGCGGATTACTTTGCATTTGTCACAGATCGGTTTTACCGATGCCCGTACTTTCATGGCGCTTTCCCCCAGTCTCCGTGCTACTTAAAACGATACGTGATACGTCCCCGGGTGAGATCGTAGGGCGACAGTTCCACCGTTACGCGATCCCCGGGAAGAATCTTAATGAAATGCATCCGCATTTTGCCTGAGACATACGCCAGGATGACCTGCCCGTTATCCAGTTCCACCCGGAACATGGCATTCGGCAGGTTTTCCTGAATGGTTCCCTGAACCTCTATGTTATCTTCTTTCGCCATCTCTTCGCTACGCGATTCATTCCAACCACGCAAGTTGGATATTATATGGAAATTCTATGAAACAGTCAACACCCGCGGGCCGTTGTCCGTCACCGCGACCGTGTGTTCGAAATGGGCCGACGTCGTCCCGTCCACGGCCACCGCCGTCCAGCCGTCGCTCAGTATCCTCACGTCACTCGCCCCCATGTTCACCATCGGCTCGATGGCCAGCGTCATACCCGCCTCCAACCGCGGTCCCCGGTTGGGCCGCCCGTAGTTCGGAATCTGGGGTTCCTCGTGAAGATCCCGGCCGATGCCGTGACCGACAAAGGCCCGCACCACCGAAAACCCCGCCTTCTCCACCACCGTCTGTACCGCCGCGCTGATGTCCGACAGCCGGTTCCCCACCCGAGCCTTCCCGATCCCCGCCTCCAGTGCCTCGCGGGTCGCGGCGAGCAGCCGCTCCGTGGCCTCGGACGCCCTGCCGACGATCACCGTGCGGGCCGTATCGCCGTGAAAACCGTCCAGCACC
>CAYYSS010000249.1:0-4607 GCA_964474325.1 uncultured Nitrospirota bacterium | reverse complement strand
TCGTCGGCGCCGGGATGGATCCTGCCCTCGAAACGGCTCTCGCGGCTTATACCGAGACCCCGGCCAAGGTGGTCGTAGTGGGCCCCGACTACCACGCTCTGGCCGGCGTAGGCCGGGTTCGTGCCCGGGACGATTCCGATGATGTTTCTTAAGACCACGGGGGATTCGCCGCCTCCGTCGATCGTGAAAGACTGGACGTAACCGGCGTCCCCTCCGGGGACGAGTTTTATCGCCTCGAAATTCCTGGTGATCATGTCAGCCGCCCGGGCGCTTCCCGGGGAACCGGGGCCGCGGCCTTCGAGCGCGGGGTCGGCCAGAGCGGCCACGGTGCCGAGCATACGGCTCGCGGAGAAGACCGGGGGGAGTTCGGCGAGTGGCGTCGATCGAATACGCGGCGCCGGGGGTGCGTCTTTTTCGAATCGGACCGAAAGGGGTGAGTCGAGCACCGGCCAGCGGCCCTTGAGGACGTTTGCGGGCTCGTCGCCCCGGAAGGCGAGGTAACTGTACTTGCCGTAGTGGGGCAGTTTGCGTCCGAGGCCGGTTGCGGCATCCGGCAGGTCAAGACCGGCAAAGGCTATCGGGTTGTTGTTGCCGCCGGCACGGGTACCCGCGAATACCAGGGCGTGGCCCGTGCGGGGAAGTTCCGTATTTCCGATACGAAAAGAGGAATCCCCGAACCCCGGACCATAAGGGGAGACGGCGTTTTGTGCGGTCCCGGCAAACCGGTTTTCCCATCCAAGAACGAATACGGCGCGGTCTTCGGGCAGGGTATCCAGGTCGCGGTCGAGGACTGTATCGACCGTATCCGGCCCGGAACGTTCGAGGGCGCGGGCAAGGGTCTCGTAGGCGGCCCGTAGTTCTCCGGCATGTTCGGGAAGGATGACGAGCAGGGATTTTGCGCCGAACAGAGCGGAAAGTGCAGGGGGGATCTCCGCCGGGTCGAGTCGGCGGAATAGATCGAAACCGGGATCAACGTCGATCCGGAGAGGACGTCCCGGGACGGTTATACGAAACGGTACGTCACGGCCGTTCACGGTAACGGTGGTCCGTACCGGTTCGTCACGCCCGAAAACCGTTACGCTTACGGGGACGTTCAGGCGGAAAGGTTTTTCTTCGGCAGTATCCTGCCTGATCCGGCCCGTTATCACGTATTCCCTGTTCTCCTTTTTTCGGGAAACATTCGTGAGACGGAGCCCCGGAGCGCCGGTGCGGTGTACCCACTGATCGAAAAACGGATCGAAATCCCGGCCCGAGACTTCTTCAAAGGATTCCCTCAGGTCGTCAAACGATGCTGTCTTAAAGAGAAAGCGGCGATAGAACTCCCTGAGGCCCTGCTTGAAGGTCGCGTCGCCCAGGTTGCGCCTGAGCATGTGAAACATCATGAGGGCCTTGCCATAGCCTACGGCCTCGGAAGCGGAACTGTGCCTGCTGGTAAATCGGGCAAGCGGTATCTCGTTTCCGTCCCGGACGTAGTCGAGATATTTCTGGAGGACCGTCTGACGATGCCCCCGGTCGCGGCCTTTCTGTTCTTTGAGGAGGTGATCGGCCAGGTAGGCGGTGAGTCCCTCGGACCAATTTCCCCGGGCGTAGTCCGGATAGACCCCGTTACCCCACCAGTTGTGGAGTATCTCGTGGGGGTAGGACGACACCAGGATAAACGGCATACGGATGATACGGGGACCAAGCAGGGTGAAGGAGGGCATTCCCCAGCCGGTTTCCCAGAAATTCTCCACCAGGGCGAACTTCCCGTAGGGATACTCCCCGATCAGTTCGTTGTACATGGCGATGTAGCGTTCGGTTGCCTCGAGATAGCGCTCCGCAAGCGCCGTATCGGGGGTGCGGAGAAAGGCCATGGCATGGACCGTTTCGGTTGTGCGGGAATAGACCGTAAAAGGACCTGCGATGAGGTATATTTCGTCCTGGGGCGTGGCTGTCTCCCAGCCGTTGCCGCCCGGCGCGGTCCCGGTGGTGAGCGGGTTCCCCTGGCTCACGGCAGTCCAGCCGTCCGGCGCGGTAACCCGAAGCCGGAAGGTAATATCTTCCGTATCGAACTTCGGGTACCAGGATGAACTTCCGGCGAGATATACCCCTTCCTCGGCGATGATTCCGGACGTCTGCCGCATTCCCCGGGCGTATTCCCGGTCCGGACTGTCCAGGGGATGGTAAATCTCGCCCTGGTACGAGATACGAAGGCGCCGCGCGGGTTTCTCGAAGATTATCCGGTAACGGCCCGTAGCGGGATTACCGACCGTTTCAACGCGTACCCCGGCCGTTAATGCAACGGGATCGAGCCCCGGGTGGAGGCGAAACAACGTCTCGCCCACGTCCTCGGGCAAGGTCAGGTCGTCGACCACCGAAAGGCTGTGTCCCGCGGGGTCGAGGGTAACCCGAAGATCGTGGCGGACGGGGGGAGGGGCTATCGGTTCAGTCGGGTGCGTTTCTTCGCCGGCCTGAGCCGGTATACGGATAAACGGGATCACGGCGAGGAGGAAGAAGACAGGAACCAGGCGTCTCATGCGGTCAATCGACCCAGTCGGCGATAAAGATATCGGTGGCCCGGGGTTTCGCCGGGTTCCGGTTCGAGGCGAAGGCGAGCTTTCGGCCGTCCGGGGAGAACATGGGGAAGGAATCGAAAACGTTATTGAAGGTCAGGCGTTCAAGCCCCGTGCCGTCCGCATTCATGATATACAGTTCGAAATTGTGCCCGTATTTCTTCAAATCCTCCCGCCAGTCGTCCATATTGCTCGAAAAGATTATCCTTTTGCCGTCCGGATGCCAGGAAGGCGCCCAGTTGGTGGCCCCGTTTTTTATGAGACGCCGTTTATTCGTACCGTCGGCGTCCATCACCCAGATATCCAGGGGGAAGGGGACGATGTAGTCCTTTTCCATGCAGTCCCGCCACTGGGCCTTTTCTTCCGCTGTTTCGGGATACCATGCCCGCCAGACGATCTTTTTCCCGTCCGGAGACCACCAGGGGCCGCCGTCGTAGCCGTACCGTTCGGTAAGCCGCGCTACACCCGTCCCGTCCGGGTTCATGACGTAGATATCGAAGTCGCCGTTGCGCTGAGAACCGAAAACGATCTTTTTTCCATCGTACGAGACAACAGGTTCCGCGTCGTATTTGGGATTATCGGTGATGCGCCTGAGATCCGAACCATCCGGTGCGGCGGTAAAGATATCGTACGGCAACAGGGGCCATACGTAATGTCTGCCCGGCGGCGGTGCCGGGCGGGGCGGGCAGTCGCCGGGGAGTTGGCTCGTTGACGCGAAGACGATCCGCTTGCCGTCGGGGAAGAAATACGAACAGGTGTGAGCGCCCAGGGCGGGGCTTACCATGTGTTTGTCTGATCCGTCGATGTTCATGGTCCATATTTTGTCGCAGGCGTAACCGCCGCGATTCGATTGGAAGATGAGGCGTCGGCCGTCGGGGCTGAAATAGGCCTCACCGTTGTCCCCGTCGGAGGTGAGCCGGGTGACGTTCCGAAGATGTCTGCCGTCGCCCGGAACCTCGGCGGGCAGTGTCCCGCCCGACGACTCCGCAGAAAAAGCGATGCCGACTATGCCGATGAGAAGTAAACAGAAAATCCGTATCACGAAAAAACCTCCCGAAGGTATCCTTCTGATTATAACGGCGGACGTGCCGACGGTGCAGGCGGCGGGTAAACGGTTCCGTATCTGCGACGAACGGTCTCATATCTGCTAAGGTAGTGTTATGGGAGCCCGACGCGTCCGACAGGCTGTCGCCGTAATCGGTCTGCTGTGCGTGCTCGGCCCGGCCGCCGTTGGCTGCCGGGCGACCGGGGGCGGCTTGTTACGTTCGTCCGAGGCCGCACGAGCGGCCTCGTCGACGGATACGGGCACGGCGGCCGAGGTAGTTCATCCACTACTGCCGGCTTCTGCTCACGAGGTACGGCAGATCAACGGAGACGATACGCCGGTTTTTACGTTCAGGTACGTCCCCGGCGATATCGCTTCCCTTGAGAACGCGTGTATCGAGGCTTTCGAAGGCGGAATGCCCGAGGAGGCCCTCCCGAATATGATCGATCCGGCGGAAGGCCGATATTTCCTCTGCATGCCCGACATTGAAAACTACGGCGGAGTAGACGCATACGTGGCCGAAATCAACGATACCGAAGGTTTCGGGTACATCCGTGCCGTTGTTTTCCCGCGGGCTGACGGAGACTGCGAAAACTGAAACCCCGTGCTCTTGAGTACCGGGTACGAACTTCCGACCTCTGACCTCTGACATGGATAACGAAACGGACGATTGGTGGAAAGAACCGGTGGCGATGGAGATCGACGGCGTTCTGGACCTTCACGCCTTTCACCCCCGCGACGTGCAGGCGGTTGTCTCGGACTACCTCGACGAATGTCGCCGCAAGGGAATTCTCGAACTGCGCATCATTCACGGCAAGGGAACGGGGGTTCAGCGTGAAATCGTACACCGGGTGCTCGGCCGGACGCCTTTTGTGCGCAATTACCGCCTGGGCGGCCACGAAGGGGGCGGGTGGGGCGCCACCCTGGTTACGCTTTTTCCCTTGAAGGACTATTGACCTTACAGTTGCATAAAATACGGGGCCGGCGGGATCAAAAAAATCCGCAACACG
>CAYYSS010000248.1:0-4661 GCA_964474325.1 uncultured Nitrospirota bacterium | reverse complement strand
GGCGGAGCACTCCCCGCCTGGTTCGATACGGCGGGGCGTCTTAACGACCCGGCCCAGGGCAGGGAGACGGCAACCCGCAAGGTCATACGGGGGGGCGGTTACAGTGCCCCCGCACCGGGACACGCCCGCCGGGAGACCCGGTCGAGCAGAAGGTCCTGGAGCAACCCCGGCTACGGGCATCCGGACGTGGGTTTCCGGTGCGCCCGGTCTGCCGGAACGGACGGCGGCTTGGGGGAACCTTAACATTGCAGAAGATTCTCGGAAAAGGGGCCGGTGCACCCGCCTTCGGCGGAAGTCAGAAGGGAGAAGGGAGAAGGAAGAAGTGAACAGCCTGGAAAAGACGTTTACATTCGGCGTTCGGTGTGTTTCAAACCTCGAACCGTGGGACCTGTTCTTCATCCCCCTCGCCCATGGCCTCTCGCCTGAACCCTTCATGCCGTGTGGCGGTTTTTCTTGAGGCCGCCGGACCCGGATTTTATGCAACTGAAAGGGAAACATTCCGTTCACGATGGAGGCACGGCAGGACGATGACCATTTCAAGCGATACAGACGGCGAGATACTCACGGTACCGGTGACCGGGTGCGATATGCACTTTATAACCGTACCCGCCTCATCGACACTCTCGGCGCCGGTTTCCGCCGGGGAACTGTTCGGGCGGGCGGCGGCAGGCCTTCTGCGGGGCAGTGTCGCCCCGATACAGGAAAAGATATACGGAAGGGTTTCGGCAAAAAACGATATTCTTGAAACGCGCCGTCGGGTCTACCGGGAACGGGGTATCGACCCGGACCTTCCCTGTATGTTCATCGAGGGAGAGCCCCTCGGACAACGGCCGCTTTCCGGCGTTCAGATATGGGGCCTCGGGGCGTCGGGGTGTTCCGATCCGGTACGCACGGTGTCGTTTCCCGACGGGGTGGTGGGTCGGGCGTTTTCGGTGGACGGTCTCGACCTTCTCTACCTTTCGGCCCTTGACGGCGTGCCTCGCGGGTACGGCGACGCGGGTACGGCGACTGCGCAGGCGCGGGAAATGTTCGTCCGTGCGAAACGGGCCCTCTCGAAGGAGGGTATGGGTTTTACCCACGTGGCCCGCACGTGGATCTATCTTCGGAGAATCCTCGACCGGTACGGCGTGTTTAACGAGGTGCGGACAGATTTTTTCTCGAAAACGGGCCTTCGGGACTACCAGGGAACGCCGTTTTTCCCCGCCAGCACGGGTATTCAAGGCTGTACCGGCGCGGAAGAGTGTCTCATGGACCTTCTCGCCGTGTCCGAAGGGGGGAGGCCTTCCGAACGGCTCGCCCCGATCAGGGCAACGTCCCGCCAGAATGAGGCCAATGCCTACGGTTCCGCCTTTTCCCGGGGAGCGACCCTGGAGCTCCGGGACCGGACGCTTGTTTTCGTATCCGGAACGGCGAGCATCAACGCCTCGGGCACCACGATTCACCTGGATGACCCCGAAGAACAATGCATTGAAACACTGGAAAACGTGGGCGCCCTGCTCGCGGACCAGGGGGGCTCTCTCGCGGACGTGGTCATGGCAACCCTTTTCTGCAAGTCTCCTGAGGTCGAACCGGCGTACCGTCGGGCAAAGGAAAAAATGAACGCCCCGTCCTTTCCCACCCTGACCATGCTCGCCGACGTATGCCGCGACGACCTTCTTGTCGAAATCGAAGCCCTGGCGGTAATCGAGAACCGGTGACCGGTACCCGGGAACCGGTCCTGCCGGCGGACCTGTTAGAATTCCCTGTAGAACAACTTCGCTTACTTCGGCCGTACCCGGAGGGATGCCATGACGCTACGATCGCTTACTACACCCGCGAAGCGGATGCGTTCCCGTCCGGCCTTCTTTCTTATAACCGTTTTTTTCCTCGCGGGGGCCCTTGCCGGCCGTGCCGAGGCCGCCTGCGTGACACCGAAAAACGATCTTACGATTACCAGCAACACGACCCTGTGCCCGGGACAATACGCGCTGACCGATTCAGGCCCGACGGGTGTGATCATAATAACGCTCCCGACGTGTCGCTCAACTGCGACGGCGGCCGGTGTCCCTGTCCCTGGGGTCCCGATGCGGACCGCCAGGTGAGTTGGACGTTTTCCCGCTATGCCGCGCCGGCCCCCGCATCCCCGTTTGCGCCGAAAGCGGCCGATCCGGAAGGAGCGATCGCAGGGTACTGCAGCATGTATCCTGCGGATCCGGTGTGTAACGGCGTCACGGCGGGGAGGCTAGACGCCTACTACCTGTGGGCTACGACGTTTACCCTCCCGTGACCGGTACGGTTTATTTCTCCCACGGTCGGGATTCCGGTCCCGGGGCCCGGAAAATCCGGGCCTTGGCGCCGCTGGCAAGGGAGCGGGGCTTTCGTACCGTTATCCCTGATTACACGGGGATCTTTGATCCCGATACCCGGGTGAAACTGCTTCTTTCGGCCTGGGACGGGCGGCGACCGGCAATTCTCGTCGGATCAAGCATGGGGGCTTACGTCTCTGTTGTCGCTTCCGAACAGATACGGCCGGCCGTACTTCTCCTCTTCGCCCCCGCGGTCGGGCTTTTGGGAGTTGAAAATCCCACCCCGTACGCGGAGCGCGTTGTCGTCGTGCATGGTTGGGCCGACGAGGTGGTCCCCGTAAAAAACGCCGTTGTTTTCGCGGAGCAACACCGGGCCGAACTCCACCTGCTCGACGCGGACCACTCCCTCACTGATCAACTGCCGTTTCTCGAGCGCCTGCTCGCCGATATACTCGACGATCTCATCGAAGGAGGAAAGAATTCATGAGACAGAACATCTTTCACGTACTGACCGCGCTTGCATTGTTTTTCTTCTTCGGCGCCTGTTCGAAGGGCGACGACACCAGGGTCTATAAAGGTCCCGGCGGTACGGTCGAAGTCTCGACCCGCGAAGAAGGCAACCTGAAAGAGATGCGGATTACCTCCGAGGAAAGCACCACCACGTTCCGCGTGGGGGAGAGCGCTGTGCCCGACGATCTGGGCATACCGGTCTACCCGGGCGCCCGGGTTGACAATGCCGGCTCCTGGACCATGAGCGGGGACAAACCGGGTGCACTGTCCACCACCGTGTTTACAACAAACGATTCGGTGGACAAGGTAGCCGCGTTTTACAAAAAGGAACTTGCCGGGAAAAATCCCGACATTATGGACATGGGATCGGCCGCCGGCCGCATGGTAATGGTCGCGATCGAGGACGGGGACGCGTCCGTCAACATCATGATCCTGAACGATCCCGAAGGGGCCGGCACCCGGATACAGATCCAGAAGGCGGGCAGGCAGGAGTAGGTACACATACAGAGGAATTCCACCGATTCCCGTAGACTTGAAACAGCGTACAAACGTACAAAGAAGAGGAGACAAGAATGGATCAGTACCGCCTCGTGGCCCCGGAGCATCTGAACCACTACGGCTATCTTTTCGGGGGCAGACTCCTTCAATGGGTGGACGAGATCGCCTGGACCGTTGCCACTCTTGATCACCCGGGATGCAGATTCGTCACGATCGGTATGGACCGGGTCGAGTTCCGAAAAAGCGTCAAACAGGGCTCCTTGCTCCGGTTTCACAGTGAAAAGGTACGGACGGGTTCCACGTCCGTCCAGTACGCCGTTACGGTCTGGAACCACCATATGGACTCGGGGGTTGACGAGAAGGTATTTACGACAACCATTGCGTTTGTCGCCCTGGACGACCAGGGGAACAAAGCGGCGATTCCTCCCCCGGAGGTGTAGTGGTGCCCGCAGGGGGAAAAAAGGTTGCCTTCGCCCTGGGAGGAGGCGCAGCGCGGGGTATCGCCCACTTGGGCGTCCTGGGGGTCCTGCTCGACGAAGGTATCCGGCCGGATCTTATCGTGGGAACCAGTATCGGCGCTCTTGCCGGGGGGCTCTACGCTGTCCGGCCCGATCGGGACACGGTGATAAAGAGGGTTCGGGACTATTTCGATGGCGAGTGTTTCAAAAAAACCAAGTTCGACTTCCTCAAGGTGGACGATACCGTCCCCGACGGTGACAGTATCTTCGATGCCTTCGGTAAATATCTGAAAAAGAGTCTGTTCTACAACGTATGCCTCACGCGGCGATCCTTCGTGAGTCCCGGCGTGTATCTTGAAAACATCGCGCACCTTATCGACGACATCCTCCTTCAGGAAACAACGATCCCTCTGGCCACGGTGTGCACGGACGTTTACTCGGGCGAACGGGTAATCCTCACGGAGGGCTCCCTTCGGGCCGCCGTTGCCGCCTCCGCCGCCATACCCGGCGTATTTCCGCCGGTGGACATCGAGGGCAGGCTCCTGGTCGACGGCGGATGGATCGAACAGCTTCCAACCCGGGCGGCACGGGATTTGGGGGCCGACCTGGTTATCGCGGTCGACGTTGCCGCGGATCTGGAACCCGGGTTTTCGCCCGTCTCCGGCCTCGATATTCTCCGCCGGGCAAATGCTATTACCAGAAACCGCCTCAATCGTATCCTCCGGGCAGAGGCGGACCTGGTTATCACCCCGGACGTGGGCAACGTCAGCTGGGCGGGTTTTGAGTGCGTGGACAACTGCCTCCTCCGGGGCGAGGAGGCCGCCCGGAGGGCATTGCCGGCGATCAGAAAGCTCTACGACGTACATTCCGCACTTTCGCGAAGAGATTTCTCCGAATTAATTTCAGCGTA
>CAYYSS010000247.1:0-4671 GCA_964474325.1 uncultured Nitrospirota bacterium | reverse complement strand
TGTGCATGTTCGACTTCGACGGAGACCTTTTCTTCGACCGCACGATAAACCAATGCTTTACGGGAACGGTCGTTTACACGTACACCGCGCCGGGAAATTACGTGGCGATCATGCGGGTCTATGACTTAAGCGGCCGTTTTACGGACCGTACGGTCAATCTTCAAGTGCAATAGACTTCCGCGCTTTTTCCTTAGGTATCAAGTCCCGCATGTTTATGGACCGATTCTCGCTCTTGTCCAAAATTGGATTTTTTCCTCTTCCTTCCCCCCTGCTCCCTTGACCTCTTGTCCGGTTGTTGGTATAGTCACTTCCATGGTGTGGTGGATTATCGGATGTGTGGCCCTTGTGTATCTGCTGGCGGGGATTAATATGCGGATGGGTTACCGGCGGATGCTCTGAAACGGCGGGGCTTCCCGGTCCGGGAAGAACGATGGAAGCGGCGCCTGTTCGCTGCCGGGTTCGACCAACGACTGACACCCGAAGACTGCGGACAAGGGAGGGACGTATGTACCCAGCGAATTTTCAGAACATGGTTGACCTGTTTCCGGAGGTGATGAAGAAACATGCCGAGTTCGGCAAGGCGCTTCAGGAGTCGGGGCCGATCGGTAAGAAAAACGCCCATTTGATACAACTCGCCGCTGCGGCCGCGACCCGGTCGGAAGGCGCGGTTCATTCCCACGTGCGGAGGGCGGTTGCGGCCCGGGCCAAACCCAGGGAAATCTACCACGCGATCATGCTCTGCACGAGTACGATAGGTTTTCCGGCGGTGGCGGCGGCCATGAGCTGGGCCCGTGACGAGATCGAGAAGAAGGGCGGGGCGAAGTCGGCCTCGACGGGGTGTAGGTGATCACCTCCCGAATTTACCGCGACGGGTTTCGGGCGATCATCATTCTGATCGCCCTCGGGGTGTTCGGTATTGCCTGCACCTCGCCCGAACCGGCGGCGAAGGAAGAAAAAATCCTGGCCGCTTTCCCCCTGGATTCCTTCGAGGGTATTGTTGATGTAACGGCTCTGCAGATCGATCCGGGAGTGTTTGCGGAAGGGGAAGGTTCGGCGCGTATCGAGTCCGGCGGCACCGCAACCGTTCGATTGTTCGAGATCGATGATCCCGATGTGGAATATGCCCGCTTGGTGTACCGGGCGCGGCTGAAAACGGCGAACGTCGCGGGAAAGGCCTATCTCGAGATGTGGTGCAGTTTTCCGGGAAAAGGTGAGAACTTCTCCCGAAGCCTCCAGGCCCCGCTGAGCGGAACCGCGGACTGGACGGAGGTGGAAACCCCGTTTTTCCTGAAAAAAGGGGAAAATCCCGACCGAGTCCGGCTCAACGTCGTTCTTGAAGGCGGCGGGACCCTCTGGGTGGACGATATCCGCCTGGTCGCAGCAGAGCTGTAGATACTAACAGGGGTTCAAGGTTCAAGGTTAACGGCCGTGAAATGTGAATGGCTTTTGGAAGGGACAGGGAAGAAGTTAGAAGTTAGAAGTATAGAACAACGTCTCCCGTCTCCCTTCTCACGTCTTACATCTTACGTCTGACCGCCGCCGAAGGCCGGCCGTGCGTATTTTTTTGATCCCGCCGGCCCCTTTCGCGGGAATTCTTTTGCAACAATAGGGGAAGCAGAAGAAGTACGTCAGTTTTCGATCGGGCCGGACTCTTTTGTCGTCGCGTCATGGAGGGCCGTGGCGCGTTCCAGGGTATCGACGGTGGGTGGTGATTGACCGGAAGATGTCATGAAAAGCGCCGTGTCTTCATCAAAAAGGATTTCCTTGTTTCCCGAAAACAGGTAGTTGAGAAATCTCCGCAGGGACGCCTCCACCCCCATTTCCTTGACGTCGGAGAAATCCGCGAACGTGATCTGACCGGCAAGTACGGAATAGGGGCGGTCCGATCCCGCCAGGATGAAAAGGAGTTGAGGATGTCCTCCGGACAGTTTCGGGTCTCTCAGGGCAGCGACGGCACGAATCTCGGAGAAGGGAACGCTTGAGCGTTCCCCGCGGTTAATGTTGATGCCTTCCGGGTCGGGCGAAAGCCGGTTGATTATCCGGGGGCTCAGCGTGAGTTTCGGTGCAACGGCGGGCAGGCGGGTTACCCGCAGGGGGCGCTCCGCCGCCGGGCCGCCCGCCGGTTCAACGGGTACCGAACGGGACGCTTCATTGTCCGCCGAGCGTTCTTCGATGCGGCACAGCGCACCGGCGGATTCGATCAGGGAGACGTATTTCTCTGCGGTTGCCCGGTCGACGTTGGAGCGGACGACAGCGCCTCCTTCGGGGAAAAGCCGCTGGATTCTTGCAAGGTCGGTCTTAAAGGCCCGTGCCAAGGTTTCCCGGGCCTTATCAGGAACCGCGCCGTCGCGAAAGTTGCCGGTAAAGACGACGTTGAACATCGCCGTAAGGGTTCCCCTAACGCGGACAAGCCGCCTCAGGGGACAGAAGCCGGATGTCAGAAGTCAGAAGTTTGTACCGCCTTTCGACGGGATTTTCTTTCGATTCTTTGGCACTCTCCAGCTCCCTCATTTGTCTTTCTCGATTCACGATTCACCGGTTTTATGCCCGAAATGCATGCGTTCTGTCGTCATTTGCACTTGCAAGAGACTATCGCTGATGACAGCGCTTGCAGTTGGCTTTGTCGGCGGCGTTGAACGCTTTTGTGCCGTTATGGCATATACCGCAATACTTCCCGTCCTGAATCTCGCGCATGGTCATTCCGTCGGACGCGCCGCCGACCATGACGAAAGCATCCGGGTGGCAATCGTTACAGGTAACCCCGGCCATGTTATGGGCCTGGCCGCTGTAGACGACCTTGCCGGCGCCTCCCCCCTTATACGTTTTCTCGAAACCGATAATCAGTCCGGCCGCCGAACCGGCGGTCACGAGAAGTGACACGAACGTCAGGCCGACTATGCTTTTTCTCATGATCCTCCCCTGGTCTCTATGTGAATTCTTCGAGTACTTTCTATTTTGCATCCGGCTGATTTGCATCCGGCTGTTTTGCATCCGGGCGGACCTAAGCGACTTCACCTTCGGGTATCTGTTCGACCGCCTTGTCACCCGGATCGCCGCCTCCCTGGTCAGGCAGACGGAAACGGGAAACCGACTCAAGAAGGGTCTCGGACGTGACGGTCAGTCCCTCGGAGATAGACGATGCGTCCTTGACCTGGGTCAGGGCCTGCATTGAAATCCGGCCGACCTCCTCCATGGACATGACCACGTTTTTCGTGAGGTCCCTCTGCTTCTGGGACAACTCGTAGATCAAACTCACCGAGTTTCTCGAATCGGCGATTGCCGCTTCGATCTCCTTGAAGGCCTCACCCGTATCCTGGGCAAGGCGGGTCTGGGCCTCCACGGTCTTGGTCTCTTCTTCGAGCGATGTGGTGACCTCGCCGGCTTCTGTCTGAATTGCCTTAATGATGCCCGTAATCTGTTTGGTCGCCTCGGCCGCCTTGTCGGCAAGGCCCTTAATCTCGTCGGCGATAACGATAAAGCCCCGACCTTGCTCACCGGCCCGGGCCGCCTCGATGGAGGCGTTCATTGCCAGGATGGTCGTACGGGAGGCGATCTCCGAGATGAGCTGTGAGATCGTATTGATCTCCATCAACCGTTCGCCGAGGGACTTCATCTTCTTGTTGATCGACTGGACGGTGACGCGAATAAGCTGCATGCCTTCGATGTTCTGAAGCACGAGTTCGTTGCCCTTGGCCGTGGCGGCGTCGGCCCGGGCGGAGGTCTCCTGGGCCTCGTTGGATTTCTCCGAGATATCCAGGGTCGTTGCGGAGGTTTCGTCTACGGACTCCGTGGCGCCCTTGACCTGCACCATCTGAGCCTCGGCGCCCTGTTCCATCTCCTTAAAAATGTCGAGCATGTGACGGGATTCATGCCCCACCTGTTCGGCACTCTTTCGAACGTCGGTCATCAGGTCGGCGAGACTGTCCACCATGAGGTTATAGGCGTCGGCGATATTACCGAATACGTCGGCGGTAACCGGGGCCTTCACCGTCAGGTCGCCGTTGGAGGCCTCGCTCACCACCTCGAGGAAGTTGATGACGTTTTCCTGGGTCCGTTTCCGTTCTTCGTCCGTCTGGATATATTCCTGGAGCCGCTCCATGGTCTTGTTGAACGTTTCCGCAATCTGAGCGAATTCGTCGTTGGTGGGGACCTTGAGGTCGGTTACGGTTTCACCCCGGCCGACGGCCTCGATTCCGGTCATGAGTGCGGACAGCGAGCCCGAAATGCGCTGGGAAACTGTAAGACCGATCAGCACGGCGATGATGAGGACAACGACACCGGCAATGGGGAGGACGGTGGAAATGGTCTTCTGGAAGCTTTCCGCCTCGGCCTTCGTGCGGCCGATGCTGGAAAGTACGGACTTCTTCGCCTCGTCAGTTTCAGCGATGAGTCCTTTGATATTGGCCTTATAGGGTAAATAGAGGTCCTGTCGGGCGGTGTAACGTTCCCCTCTTAAGAGGGCCTCGGCCAGGGGTTTCCAGGTCTTCTGGACCGCGAGCAAACGGGCCTGGAGCTTTCCAATGGTATCCAGCATCTGCGGATCGTCCCTGCTGAGTTCGCGGAGGTTGGCAAGGAGGATCCCGATCATATTGGTGGTTTCGCCGTGTTTGGCGTGGTAGTGGTCCATTTTTTTCTGATTCTTCAGGGTGCTGAAGAGAAAAAACTCTTTTT
>CAYYSS010000246.1:0-4687 GCA_964474325.1 uncultured Nitrospirota bacterium | reverse complement strand
CGGCTCAGTTCTTCTACAACGAGGAGCAGGCTGATAATATTTATATCTACAATAATCCCGGTGCCGGACTCGCCGGTGATCAGAACGGTGATATCTTTGGGGGCCACCCGGCCTATGGCCTTGAATACCTTGAGCATGGCCGACGAAGACCCGATGAGCAACGGGGCGCTCGCCCCGGTCTCCGCCCGAAGCCGCTCCAGTTCCTCCCTCATGGCAAGATCCCCGAGGGCCTTGCGGGCAACGATACGGAGTTCCTCCACGTCGAACGGTTTTTCCAGGTAGTCGTAGGCCCCTTGTTTCATGGCGGCCACCGCCGATTCCATGCCCCCATGGGCGGTTATCATGACGACGGGCACGGCGGGGAGTTTCTCCATGACTTCCCCGAGAAGGTCCAGGCCGTCCCCGTCGGGAAGTCGGATATCAAGGAAGACCAGACGTATCTCCGGGGAAAGGTGCGTCCGGGCCTCGGTCACGGAAGCGGCGTGGACAACGGCGACCTCGTCTTCCAGGGCCTTGCGGACGACCCAGGCGATACTGTCGTCGTCGTCGACGACGAGGGCCAGGGGTCGTTCCGTTGAATTGGTGTCGTCTGTTTTCATTGTGCTCTTCTTCCCGGGTAGCCGGTGTCGCCCACTCTCCGCGGCGTCATGCACGACGGCCCCCGGTGTGCGTGAAGGGTACCACCACGGTGAAGACCGCGCCCCCGCCCGGCCGGTTGGCCGCCTCGAGAAATCCGTCGAAGTCAAGCATAATCTTTTTTGAGATGGCAAGTCCAAGGCCGGTGCCGCCCGGCCGCGTTGTGTGATAGGGGAGAAAGATCCGGCCCAGGTGTTCCTCCGGTATTCCCGGTCCCGTGTCCGCGATGGTCACCACGGCCCAGCGCCGTGTCGTGCCGTCGGGTGTCTGGAGGTGTTCGCTCCCCGGGCGGCTTGCGATCTCCACCCGCCCGCCGTCGGACATGATCTGGACGGCGTTCTGAATAATGTTGAGAAACACCTGGAGAAGCCGGCCCGGATCGGCGGCCACGTCCGGGAGGCTCGGATCGAACTTCCGAACGATTTGGACGCGCGATCGTTCTATCTCCGGACGGAGGACGGCGCAGGCCTGTTCCACTACTTCGTGCACGTTGACCGGGACCACGGTCGGCGGGGCCGGACGTGCCATGATGAGGAGCTCCTGGAGAATCCCCCGCAGTCGGTCCACCTCCCGAACGATCACGGCGGCGTGCTCGCCGCCGTCGCCTGAGCCGCCGAGCAGTTGCGCGGCACCCCGGATTCCCCCGAGGGGAGTCCGGATCTCATGGGCGATCCGGGCGACGACTTCGTTCATCGATTCAAAAGCGAGCCGTTCCTTGTCCCGGGATTCCATCCCGGCGGGATGAAAGACCACGAGGAAGCCCCCATTCTCCGGCGAGGAGGCCGGAACCCGGTAGGGGCACAGGGAAACTCTCAGGATTCCGCCCCCCTGGGTGCGGACCGGGAAGATGTAGGTGCGGCCCTCGGCCAGGCATTCGTCCACGGCAGAGGAGAACTCCGTAAGCCAAGGGAGGCAATCCCGGACGGGCAGACCGGTGACGTCTTCGGAGGTCTTCGCCAGGGCCTCCTCCGCGGCCCGGTTAAGCAGGATGACCCGGCGATCTCTGTCGGCAAGGACCACGGCCGAATCAAGGCTGTTGACGACCTCCTCCCAGACTACCGGCAGTTTCATGGTGAGGTTTCGCTGCCGGTGAGGATAAACACCAGGGTGCCGCCGGCAACGAAGGAAGGCATGAAAAGGATCTGGCCCAGGGGAACGATGCTGAGGACGAACACGGCGGTGCCGAGTCCCATGATCGCGCCGATCCTCCGCCGGGCAAGTTTCCGTTTCTCTGAGAAGGGAATTCCCCGGCGCGAAAGCGGGATCTCGTAAAAGGAGAACCCGAGGAGCAGAATGGTCCAGAGGGCGAACAGCGGAGGGCCGATAAGGGGGATAAGGGTGAGCAGAAGGGCCGGCAGGGCAAGGACCGTAAGAAGGGCGGCCTGTCTGAGTCCGTCGACCAGGGGGCCCAGGATACCCGGCGCCGTCTCGGGGAGTCGTGCCGTCGAGCGGATACGTTCTATCCGTTCCGAAAGGAACTCGTTAAAGGGACCGGAGACGGCCACATAGGTAATAACAAACAGCAGGGCGGCGAAGATGAAGAAGACCAGATTCAACACGGCGTCCACGGTCCACCCGACGGCCGACCAGTACCACGTGCCCTGGGGCAGGAGCAACTCGATGCGGTTTCGTATCCACGGCACCAGTGCGCCCAGAGCAGTCCCGTCGATGACCATGGCGATCAGCAGGGGGATAAGGGGCCAGATGATCAGTCGGGGATTGCGAAAGAACAGAGCAATCCCCTGAGCGGGCGCGCAGAGTGCCTGCCGGAAATCGCTGAAATGGCCGACGGGGATCCCGGGATGGTTTTCATGCATGTACGATTGTATCAGGAGGCGGCCCGCGCTGGGAATCCGGGCCCGGAGCCGATATATAGCGACGCCGTTATAGTATGCTGTAGTGGGACCGGCAGAGACGACAATGTCCACTGAACAACTGAACGCACTGCTTGAAAAACTCAAAAGCCCCGTTCCGTTTGCGCGAAAGGATGCCGCGGCCGCCCTCGGGGAACTTGGAGACCGCCGTGCGGTTGCGGATCTGCTCGACGCCTTGCAGGACGACGACCGGCTTGTCCGGGACAACGCCGTGTTTGCCCTGGGGCAGATCGGGGCCGTCGAAGCGGTCGGCGGTATGCTGCCGCTTCTCCGGGACGACGACGAGTGGGTGCGCAAGAGCACGGCAAAGGCCCTGGGGCTCATCGGCTCGCGGGAGGCGGTGGAGGACCTCAAGAAGGCCGTCCACGACCCGTCGAGGCTCGTCCGGCGGAGTGTCGTGCGTTCTCTGGGCCAGATAGGGGATCCGGCGGGCGTTACAGCCCTCAAAGAGGCCCTGGGCGACTCGAGTATCGAGGTCGTGCGGCAGGCAAAGGCGGCGCTTGCCCGCTTCAAGGACTCCGGGGAGTCCCAGCCCGGTCGTTGACTGAAATCTCCGGGTATGGGATAATTTTCTTTATGAAACCAGTACTTCTTGGGGTCTGTCTTTTATTGCCGACCTTTGCGGCCCCGTCGTTCGCCGACGTCTTCCGTTATGTCGATGCCGGCGGCGTTCTCCACTTCACCAATACGCCCCCGGGGGGCGGATACCAGAAGATTGCGGGCGAGCCGAGTACCCCGGAAAAAATCCGCCGTTCAAGCCGGGCGCCCCGCTGGTCCCAGATGGAATCGGCCATCCGGGACGCCGCCGGCCGCTACGGTGTCGACGAACGGCTGATTCGGGCGGTCATCAAGGTGGAGAGCAACTATAACCCGTACGCGGTATCGAAAAAGGGCGCCCGGGGTCTCATGCAGCTGATGCCCGGGACCGCACGGGATCTCCGCGTGCGGGACGTCTACAACATACGGGACAATATCGACGGCGGGGTCCGCTATCTCAAGGCCATGCTGGACCGCTTCGGCGGCAGTGAGGCCCTGGCGCTTGCGGCGTATAATGCCGGTCCGGAACGGGTCGATCAATACGGCGGGATTCCCCCGTTCAAGGAGACCCGGCGGTACGTCCGCGAGGTACTGAGTTATCGGGGTACGGGGGTGGGGTTCGCGGGTACGCCCCGTAAGAGCCGGGTTTTCAAGATTGTTCAGGCCGACGGCTCGGTGCTCTATACCAATACCCCCGACCTCGTTGCGCGGGTCCGGCGATGACCACGGCCCTCAATACTGCGGAGATCGCGAGCCGCATACGGGCGCTCAAGGAAGAGCGTCGGGCGATCATCCTGGCGCATAACTATCAGCGGGAAGAGGTTCAGGACGTCGCGGACGTGACAGGGGATTCCCTGGAACTGGCCCGGAAGGCGGCCGAGACGGACTACGACGTAATCGTCTTCTGCGGGGTCCACTTCATGGCCGAGTCCGCTTCGATCCTCTCGCCGGAAAAAACGGTTCTGCTCCCCGCCGAGGGGGCCTACTGCCCCATGGCGGCCATGGTGACCGTGGAGGGTGAGCGGGCGATCCCGTCCCGTTTCCCCGGGTATAAAAACCCCACCTACACGGACCCGGCGGCATATACCCTCCGGGATATGAAGAAGAAATATCCCGGGGTCCCCGTGGTGTCCTACGTGAACACCACGGCCGCGGTCAAGGCTGAGAGTGATTATTGCTGTACGTCGGCAAACGGCATCAAGGTGGTCGAGGCGGTGGAAAGCGACCGGGTCATCTGCGTGCCCGACCGGAACCTGGCGACGTGGATAGGCCGTAATACGGACAAAGAGATTATCACCTGGGACGGGTTCTGCCACGTCCACGACCGTATCCGGGCCGAGGACGTCGCCCGGGCGCGGGAGGCCCACCCGAACGCCGTGGTCATGGCCCATCCCGAGTGCAGGATCGAGGTCTGCGACTTGGCCGACCTGGTCACCAGCACGTCGGGAATGATCCGGTACGCGAAGGAATCTTCCGCAACCGAGTTTATCGTGGGCACCGAGACCGGGATCACCTACCGGCTCCTCAAGGACAGTCCCGGGAAAAAATTCTATACCCTGCGGAAAGATATGATCTGCCCGAATATGAAAAAAACCACCCTGCGGTGGGTTGTCATTGCAATCGAGGAAAACCGCCACCCC
>CAYYSS010000245.1:0-4721 GCA_964474325.1 uncultured Nitrospirota bacterium | reverse complement strand
AAGGCGGGGTCGATCTCGAGGACCTCGTGGTACTGCGCCTCGGGGAGGAGCGTGCGGCCCTCCGGGCCGCGGCACCGCTCTCCCGCCCGGGCGGGTTCGGGCTCGTGGTCATCGCTCTCGGGAGGGACGCCGTGGTACCACTTCCGTTTCAGACCCGGTTTGCGGGCTCGGCCCTCCAGCAGGAAACGGCTGTTGTCTGCCTCACCGAGAAGACTGCACGGGATCCCTCCCTCGGTTCATTGGTATCCCTCCGGGGGGAGGCCCGCCGGGAGAAAACACCCGACGGCCGGTTCGTCTGTCGGGTGGAGATCCTCAAGGACAAGCGACGGGGGCCGGGGTGGATATACACGGAGACCTGCCGTGGACCGGACGGCCTGTGTTGATCTCCCGGCCTTTCCCCTCCAACTTCTCCTGAAACGCCGGCCCGGGTGGGCCGGCTGTCCGGTGGCGGTACTGGAAAAAGACCGACCCCAGGGCCGGATCCTCTGGATGAACGAGGAGGCCCGGCGGCGGGGGATACGGACCGGTATGGGTTATGGAGCGGGGCTCTCCCTTGCCGGGAACCTGCGGGGCGCGGAGGTCCCGCAGGAGGAGATCGCCCGGGAAATAGAATCCCTTACGGAACGCCTCCGGCGTTTTTCACCCCAGGTGGAACCGTCCCGTGAAGAGCCCGGTGTCTTTCTGCTTTCGGCCTCGGGGCTCGACTGCCTCTATCCGTCGCTTTCAGTATGGGCTGCCCGGATACGTTCGGGCCTTGCATCGATACGGTACCGGAGCCGGGTGGCCGTGGGATTCACCCGGTTCGGCGTCTATGCCGCCGCCCGGGGGGGTGTGCGCCGGGGAAACGCCGTGTTCGCGTCTTCAGCCGAAGAAAAGGCCTGTGTCCGCAGGATTCCCCTTGCACGCCTTGGTATCGGGCCGGACCTCCGGGACCGTCTCGAAGCCCTGGGGGTAGAGACCGTGGGGGCTTTTCTCGAGCTTCCCCCGGCGGGTCTTGAGGAGCGCTTCGGTCCCGAGGCCCGTGCGCTGTACGACCGTGCCCGGGGGACGGCGTGGACTCCCCTCAGGCCCGTGCCGGAGGAGGTCACCTTCATGCGGAGAACACTCCTGGAGCCCCCGGAGACCGATTGCGCCCGGCTTCTCTTTGTCGTAAAACGGTTCCTCGATTCTCTGCTTTCGGAACTCAAGGCCCGTTACGAGGCATTGACGGGTCTTTTCCTTTATCTCGATATCGAGGCCCTCGGCAGGCGGGTCGAGCGGGTGCGGCCCGCCGAGGCCACCCTGGACGTACGGCAGATCATGAACCTGGTCCGTCTCAGGCTCGAGTCCCTGGAGCTTGCGGGCGGTGTCGAAACCCTCGAGCTGATTGCGGAGTCCCATAGGATTACGCCGGAACAGAAGGACCTTTTCGCCTGCGGTTCACGCCGGGACCTCGCCTCCGCGGACCGGGCGCTGGCCCGGGTACGGGCCGAGTTCGGTGACGATACGGTCCTCAGGGCGCGTCTTCGGGAGGGACATCTTCCGGAGGCCGGGTTTGTCCTGGAGCGTCTCGATTACGTTGTTTTTCCCTCTGAGCCGAATTCCATTCCGGCGTCCGCCGTGGCTGCGGACGATGAAATCCGTTCCGGGAACGAAGCGGAAAGAACGATGGTCCGTCGTATCTTCTTCCGCTCCCCGTGCCTGCCGCCCCCGCGTCGAGCTGATCTCCACGGGCCCTACGTGATAAGCGGCGGCTGGTGGCGGAGGGCTGTTCACCGGGAGTATCACTTCGCCCGCCTGAGAAGCGGCGAGATCCTGTGGCTCTACTACGACCGCGTCCGTCGGCGGTGGTTTCTTCAGGGAAGGGTGGAGTGAGAAATATATGCCTGTCCCTCTCTGGTGCAAGAGCAATTATTCTTTCCTCGAAGGGGCGTCTCACCCGGAGGAACTGGTCGAGCGTGCCCATGCACTGGGCCTTGAGGCCCTGGCCCTTACGGACCGGGACGGGGTCTACGGTATCGTTCGCGCCCACGTAAAGGCGCGGGAACTCGGGTTCAAACTTATTGTCGGTTCCGAAGTCAGTATAGAAGAAGAGTCCGAAGTCCAAAGTCCGGGGAAAAATACGCTCGCGGATGTGCGCGGAAACGGCACGGAAAGGGATCAGGCAAAACGGCAAAAAGACAGTCGTCGTCCTTCTCCGGGGTGTCGGTCACGAGTCACGGTCCCTCGCTTCTTGCCCCGCTCCTGTATCCTCCTCGTCCGGAATCGCGAAGGGTACCGGAACCTCTGCAGGTTGATCACCCGGGGACGGCTCAGAAACAGGAAAGGCAGGTGTTCCGTCTCGTGGCGGGAGGTGTGCGAACACGCCGAAGGGCTCATCTGTCTTCTCGGGGGAAGCGGGAGTCTCCTTACCGCCCGGGCGGATCCCGGCCTTGTGCCGCACGTGCTCAAGGACGCCTTCGGCGACCGGCTCTACGGCCTTGCCGTACGGCACCGCCGGGCCGAGGAGCATACGGAGGAGGCCCGGCTCATAGCGCGGGCGGAACGGTTTTCGATACCCGTTGCGGCCGGACTCGAGGTCCTCTATCACACCGCCCGGCGCCGGGACCTCCAGGACGTGCTTACCTGTATCCGCCACGGTGTGCGTCTTTCGGACGCCGGCCGCCGCATACGTCCGAACGGCGAACACGCTCTCAAGGCCCCCCATGCCCTCCGTTCCCTCTTCGCCGACCGGCCCGACTGGGCAGAGCGGAGCCGGGAGATCGCCCGGCGGTGTACCTTTTCCCTCACCGAACTCCGGTACCGGTATCCTTCCGAACGGCTCCCCGACGGGACGACATCGTCCGCATGGCTCAGGCGTCTTACCTATCGGGGGGGCCGGGAGCGGTTCGGCGGGGCGGTGCCCCCGGCGATACGCGGGCGGATCGAAAAGGAACTCCGGCTGATCGATGAACTGGATTACCCGGGCTATTTCCTCACCATGTACGAGATCGTCCGGTTCTGCCGGGAACGGGGCATCCTCTGCCAGGGACGGGGTTCGGCGGCGAACTCGGTGGTCTGCTACTGCCTGGGTATCACGGCGGTGGATCCCACCAGGGTGGATCTTCTGTTCGAACGGTTCATTTCCCGGGAACGGGCCGAGCCGCCGGATATCGATCTCGACATCATGCACGAACGCAGAGAAGAGGTGATCCGGCACGTCTACCGGACCTACGGCCGGGACCGGGCGGCCATGGTGGCGAACGTGATCCGTTACCGGGCCCGGTCGGCCGTCCGGGACGTGGGCAGGGTCCTGGGGTTTTCCGAGACCGCGGTCGACCGGTTGGCGAAACTCCTCTCCCACCACGGCGGTATCGACCCGAGGGTGTTGCGCGAGGCCGGGATCGATCCCGAAAACCCGGCCGGCGGGCACCTCCTCAGACTTGCCGACGAGATACAGGATTTTCCCCGGCACCTTTCGATCCATCCGGGCGGGTTTCTCCTCGGCCACGAACCGGTCCACGACCTGGTGCCTATCGAAAACGGGGCCATGGCGGGACGCACCGTGATCCAGTGGGACAAGGAGGATATCGAGGACCTGGGGCTTTTCAAGGTGGATCTTCTCGGGCTCGGGGCGCTTTCGCAGCTCGACCGGAGCTTTCGTCTTCTCCGGGATCACTACGGCCGCGACCTCTCCATGGCCACGATCCCGGCGGACGATCCGGAGACCTTCGACATGATCTGCCGGGCCGATACGGTAGGGGTGTTCCAGATAGAAAGCCGCGCCCAGATGGCCATGCTCCCGAGGCTTCGGCCCCGGAACTACTACGACCTGGTGATCGAGGTGAGCATCGTACGTCCCGGCCCCATTACCGGCGGCATGGTGCATCCGTACCTGAGACGGCGCAGCGGCGAAGAGCCGGTGATCTATCCCCACCGCTGTCTCGAGCCGGTCCTGAGAAAGACCCTTGGGATCCCGCTTTTTCAGGAACAGGTGATGAAGCTTGCCATGGTTGCGGCGGACTATACCCCCGGCGAGGCAGACCAGCTCCGGCGCGACATGGCCGCCTGGCGGAAGACCGGCAGGATCGAGCGACACCGGGAACGCCTGATATCCCGGATGACGGAAAAAGGAATCCCCCGCGAATTCGCCGAGCGTGTCTTCGAACAGATAAAAGGTTTCGGCGACTACGGGTTCCCTGAAAGCCACGCGGCAAGCTTCGCCCTTATCGCCTACGCTACGGCCTGGATCAGGTGTCATTACCCGGACGTCTTCACATGCGCCCTGCTGAACGCCCAGCCCATGGGGTTTTACACGCCTGCCACGATCATCGACGACGCCCGTCGCCGCGGGGTACGGATTCTGCCCGTGGACGTGTGCGTGAGCGGATGGGAGTGTTCTTTGGAGGAGATAGTCCAAAGTCCAAAGTCCGAAGTCCAAAGTCAACGGAAAGACAGGCTCGCGGATATGCGCGGAAACGGCCCGGATGAAGACCGAAGGCGGATAGTTTCTTTATCCGCAACTTCCCGAGTCGGGTCTTCTCGACGACGGGTCGATCCGACTTCGCAATTTGCAGAGAAGTCTTCGTCCGGGTACGAATACCCGGCCTTTGGCTGCGGCTCCAAGGCCGCCTTGGGGTAACGATACCATGGGTTCTACACGGACTACCCGCCGCCGTACGAATGCAGTCCGGACAAAAGAAGATTCACGCCGAGATAGGTGAACACCACCGAAATAAACCCAAACACACTCAGCGCCGCCG
>CAYYSS010000244.1:0-4791 GCA_964474325.1 uncultured Nitrospirota bacterium | reverse complement strand
CGGGTGGGAATTGCACCCACTGAAAGACCGTGCCTTTGCACGGCGCACTGCCACTTCAAGGTAAACTTGAACACGACTTTCACCGGGACGTTGCAACCGGTGTAACCGTACGCCGTAGGAGGTCGTGGCGCGTTAATGGACGTTCCGTTTTATCTTGCGATATTTTCGTTCGCCCTGGTCGCGGAGGTCGCCGTGGAGGTGGCCCTCGGTATGCGCCGCATGGGATCCCTTGGAGACGTACCGCCGGACGGCGATGCATCCCCTCCGAAGGTTTCCGTAATCATTCCGGCCAGGAACGAAGAACACACCATCGAACCCGCGCTCAGGTCCGTCCTTGCCTTGGATTACGAGCCCATTGAAGTTCTTGTCGTAAACGACCGCTCCGAGGACGGCACAGCCGCTGTGCTCGAACGTATGGCCGGCCGTTTTCCCCGTCTGCGCATTTTTCACGTTGCGGAACTTCCCGCCGGCTGGATCGGGAAGAACCGCGCCCTCGCCTACGGCGCCGCCCGGGCGACCGGGGACTACCTGCTTTTTACCGATGCCGATATTATGATGGAACGAAGTACGCTCAAACGGGCACTGAACCGTGTACGGGAAAACCGGCTCGATCATCTTTCGCTGGTTTTCAAGGCCGCCGTCCCCGGCGGACTCCTGAACGCCATGATCCTCGAGTTCGGCGGCGCGCTCCTCTGGATGTTCAAACCATGGAAAGCGAAGGAGCCCGGAAAGCGCTGGTTCATGGGCGTTGGGGCCTTCAACCTAGTGCGGCGCACGGCCTATGAGGAAAGCGGCGGGCACGCGGCGGTGGCCATGTGTCCCGTAGACGACATCATGCTCGGCAAACGGATAAAGTCCGCGGGGTTCCGGCAGGAGTGTATGATCGGCTACGACTTCGTTTCGGTGCTCTGGTACCGGTCCGTGGGCGAAATGGCGAACGGCCTGATGAAGAATATTTTCGCGGGCTACGATTTCCGGCTTTCCCGCTTCTTCTTGGGAACGCTGTTTCACGTCGCGATCGGCATATGGCCGCTGTACGCCCTGTTCCTGACTACGGGGAGTACGCACATACTGAACGGTCTGATTATCCTCATCCGCCTCGCATCGTTTACCCACGCGGCCCGACGGGCCTCCATAAGCCTCGCGGCCGTTCCCTGGGCCATCGTTTCGCCGCATCTTCTTCTTTACGTATCGAGCCGGGCAGTGCTGACCACGCTTGTCCGCGGCGGGATTACCTGGCGGGGAACCTTTTATCCCCTGAAACAACTGAGAGAAAACCGTATCTGAACGGCTCCGTGGAAATCGAAGAAAAGATGGAGACGGCTTTTCCGCCGAATTCGCCCGCAACGGCACGTTGCTAAAGAAGCGGGCTTGTACGTTGCGTTGAAATTGCGAGATATAGGGGACGCGAGGCGAAATATAGTATAGGATGCCCCCCGCCTTCATGGGCGAACACTCATTTGGAGCTTAGCTGCCATTTTCTCATAGTTTCCCAAATACGCCCGCATGAGGCTTTTCCAGAGCTTGCCGTGGTTTGCGACGAAGAAGTGGATCAGTTCATGCACAATAACGTAGTCCCATAAGTCTTGGTCCAGATCCAGCAACTCCGCATTGAAATTCAGATGGCCGCTGGTTGAACAGGAAGCCCATTTATTTCGCATTGGGCGGACGCCGAGCCGGATCACGTCAACTTCGAGTTTATCCGCCCAGTAGCGGACCCGGCTCTTAAAAAGCCGTTTGGAATCTGACGCCCCCATATTCTAAATCCGGGCCGCCTCCACACACGCCTGTGTCAGACTGAATCATTAGGCGGGAACTCCGGAATGGCACGTCGTCGTTCATACGCCTGCCTGCCTCAGAAGCTCCGTGATGAAACCAACGACATCCGCCTGCATCTCCGCGTCCTTGGCGCCGGCGGTAAACAGCGCCACACGCACCGGTCCAGGGGCTTCTTCCTTCAGGAAGTCATCTCGAAGGATAGCAACGGCGCGACGGCCGGGTTCGCTGTCCACAAGCGGGCGCAGGAAGGCGGCGACACTTTTCGGGCCGCTGCCATGGTTTCTTGCCACGTAAAAGAGATCGTAGGCATCCTTTGGCTTTCCACGGTTTCTGAAAGCAAGGGCCTTCAGTACGAGGAATGCGCCGGGATTGCAGACCGGAATGTCTCGTGAGGCTGTTTCACCAAAAAGGGTTCTCCCGGAGAGTGGGACGTGAATCCGCTCCTCAAACGCGATTTCGAGTCCTTCAATGATGAAGGCGGCCAGGCTCTTTTCAAGCGACTGGAGACGTCCCGGAACCGCGCCGCCATCAGCCGGCGGCATGAGAAACTCTATCTTTGCCGATTCATGTTTCCTATGAACCCATCGCTGGCGTGTTTCATTCCCTTCCTCACTGGCGTCCGGGGCGAATCCCGCTTCTCTCAGACGCTCCGCGATTCCCTCATATCGGTGTTCGTCGAGAATGGCAAGATCAAGCCCCAAGTCGAGGTCCATCGTGCCTACATGGGGTTCGGCTCCGGCCGGGAGCGCGGTTGGCGGTATGAGAAGGCTCGGCACCAGCCCGCCGACAACGGCCAGATCATCCATATAATCACCGAGAATAGTTGCGGCCGTAAGCGTGACGGCACGGATCAAATCGGTCTGTTCCGGGCTATAGTCGGCGGCGGTGTGGGAGGTCATCAGAGCTCCAAGGATTTCCGCAGCTCGACCGCGGCTTCTTCAGCCCGCTCCGGGTGAAATTTCAGATCAAGCCAGACCTGAATCCGATGAACCGAGGGGATGCCGGCGACGGGCCCGGCGGCAAAGAAAACATCGGGGTCCCTGGGGACGATCAGCCAGACATTGGCTCCGGCGGTGTCCTCCCGGAAACCGATCCGCTCAAGAAGGGCCTTATCCGGCCAGTCCTTCAGATAAAAACTTACCGTGCGGAAGGCGGCAAACCTCGAATACAACCATGCCGCCCCGAGCCCGGTGGCTGCATGTTCAACCGATATATCTTTCAAAATGCTGCCGATATTTTCCTGTATCTCCTCCCCCGAGCGCCCCGCCACATGGCCGCGAATGATCCCGTGCCTGGAGAAATCGTATCCCTGTTGCCATGCGTCGAGCATGACCGACGGTTTGCTGACGAACAGGTTCCCGGCATTGTCGCGGGCGATGAGTTCCTGTGCCTCAAGGGACCTGACGATCCGGCTGACGAAGCCCTCCCCAAGCCCTGTTTCTCCGGCCATTTCCCGTTGCGTCCACGTCCGGCCGGGCTGATACAGCAGGTGCCGTGCGACCCGGGAACTTTTGGGCGCAAAGGGATTTTCCCTGCGGCCCGGGGTTATAAATTTGTTTTTTTCTCCCCGGACATAAAGGCGAAGGCCGGGGGCGGTGACATCGGCATTACCCGAGAGATCGAGCCATGAAACGCCGGCTTCGGCGCATTTCCGGATTCCGGCCTCCCCCATGAACGGGGTAGCCAACAGGCGGATTTCGTTCGGCGCTGCCGGGTACCGGCTCAGATGTTCAATCCCTGAGACAATAGGCGCGACCAGAGACGAGGCCTTGAATTCCACGGCGAACCGGAATCCACCCACCTCGGCAATTACGTCTGGGGCGTATTGTTTGCTTTTTACCGTCGCCCTGGGCTCAAACTTCACATTTTTCGCACTCTCCCCGACGAGTTTCTCCAACTGTTCGACGACCTTCTTCAGGGCTGCCTTTGCATGCATCGCATCCATGCTTTACTTTTTAGCACAAGTTTACAACATTGTAAAGCACGCAATTTTAGTAAAGTTTTCTGCGTGCCGTGAGTTCCAATACAAACGGCGCCGAGCCCTACCACAAAAGAAAAGGGCTTCCAACGACCTAAGTCATTGAAAACCCTTGATTTTACTGGGGGGCCGTCGGGGGATCGAACCCCGGACCCGCTGATTAAGAGTCAGCTGCTCTGCCAGCTGAGCTAACGGCCCTCAGTGGACGGCCTTTCCGGCCGCCTGCGGCGATCATTTTAGGTGATCGCCCCGCGCCCGGTCAATCCCGCACCGTGGGGGATCGCCGGTCGGATATGGCGCGCCTGAAGGGATTCGAACCCCTGACACCTGGCTCCGGAGGCCAGTGCTCTATCCAGCTGAGCTACAGGCGCGTGTCTCGCAAACCGGTCGACGACGAAAACCAAGCCGTGACCGTGGGTTTAGCTTTGGGGTGAACGAGGGGATTTGAACCCCCGGCCTCCTGATCCACAGTCAGGCGCTCTAACCAACTGAGCTACTCCCACCACGGCTTGCACGCGGCGCGCCAGCGAGGATTCGAACCCCGGACCTGCGGATTAGAAGTCCGCTGCTCTATCCAACTGAGCTACTGGCGCCTGCAAAACGGCGCTGGCAGGCTCGGGACACACCCGTGCGTCTGCAACGTGGCCGGTAAGCCACATGCAGACATGGCAGTATAGCACAGAACCACCGCCAGTCAAGGCTGCACTGCGCTTCAGCTTCGGCCTGCCTCTTTGGGATCCAGCGCATCCCGCAGCCCGTCGCCGAGGAAGTTGAGCGCAAGCAGGGTGGTGGCGAGCGCGGCTCCAGGGAACACGATGAGCCACCAATACATGCGAACCGGGTTGAGCGCGGCCGCTCCTTCCGCGGCCAACGAGCCCCAACTCGCGTCCGGCGGCTGCACGCCAAGTCCCAGGAAGCTGAGGAACGCCTCCTGGAGCATCACCGCCGGCACGGTGAGCGTCGCGTACACGATGACCGGCGCCATGACGTTCGGCAGCAGGTGCCGGGCGATGACGCTCCACATGCCCGCGCCC
>CAYYSS010000243.1:0-4898 GCA_964474325.1 uncultured Nitrospirota bacterium | reverse complement strand
GGCCATGAAATCAATGGTCAGGATCGGGGACGAAAAGTATTTTGGACAGCAGTGACTTAGTCTCTTACAAGTGCAACGGAGGAGTGTTTTTGCCGCGGATGGACACGGATGGGCGCAGCCGGGGAGGGTGGGACGATGGGTCAGGGAATCAAAGGAAATCCCGCCGAACGGCGGTACGAACTTCTGACTTCCGACTTCCCGAGTCGGGTCTCCTGACCCATGCAGGGTCGATCCGACTGATTTCTGTCCCCTAATGCGGCTTGTCCGCGTTGGGGAGAACGGCTTCCACGGACTCAAAGACCGCATTGGGACTGAGGGGTTTCGAAAGAAAACCCGCAAATCCCATACGACGGAGCGTTTCTCCGTCGTGATCACCGTAGGCCACGCCTGAAATCGCCAACACGGGGATAGCCATATCGCGACGTCTCAGTTCGAGGAAGAGTTCAATCCCGGACATGGCCGGCATGCGAACATCGGTAATGAGGAGTTTGAAGGGGTCGTTATGTTGGTCGGCGAGCAGTAGTTTCTTCAGGGCGTCGTCACCCGAACCGGCTTCTTCAACCCGATAACCCCGCCGCGATAGGGCCAGGGAAAGGCCGAAACGGAATTCGGCTTCGTCGTCAGCTAAAAGAATACGCACCGCCATAGTCTGTCTCTCCACGGATTGCAAGAGAAAGGGGGCATCCTGCCCACTTAAGTCCTCGTCCTTCCCCGAACCCCCTTGGTTCCTACCCATCCTCGGGGCGAAATCCTGGGGGCCCTGTCCTCGGTCCTTTAGCGAGTCCCGCGTACTGCGGTCCTGGGTGACTCTTGAGGTATTGCACGATAAAAGCGGGGCGTCCTGCCCGGTAGTAGGGCTTTCCTTCCCCCGACTTTTCTAAAACAAGTCCCGTGCCAGAAGGTGGTTATGGTTGTTTTTTCCACTTTTTCAGGAAGTTACGGAGATCAATCCGCCGGCTTCCGAGATTCGAATGGTCGCAACAATAGTTGCGGGCTTAACAGGTATAGAGAGAAAATATTCTTGTTTTCCCATGAGTTAGGAAAGCGCAGAATTTCGGGCACATGCAACATATGTTTCACCCCCCAGAGAACGCCCGCCCGGTTTCTTCGCCGGATTTCGGCGTGCGGCCCGGATCGAAGCCCGTTTTTCTCGACCCGTTCAGCGTTCAAGGTCCTTTTTTCGTCTTCGGGAAAGCCTCCTGTTAAGGGCTTGTCGTGAAATACCAAGGAGCCGGGCGGCAACACCTTGATTGTCGTCCGCGCGCCGAAGCGCTTCCTCGATCAACATCGCTTCGGCTTCTTTCAGGGTCGGGAGGGGCCCTTCCGAAGCACCCAACGGCCAGGGGTCCGCCTCGGCACCAACCACCGCCCGCGGGGCTATCGCACCCTCCGCTTCCATCGCTTTTCTGAAGCTTGCCAGAGAAAGCATCCCGCCCCGGTGCCGTGCGAGGGCATCGTGGACCATCCCCTCGAGTTCCCGAACATTGCCGGGAAACGAATACGTTCTCAAAAGCGTGATGAGTTCTCTCGGATAGACCGGGGGGGTGCGGCCGAGTCCTTTTGCGGCCGTTGCCAGGAAATGGTCCAGGAGGGGCGGGATGTCCCCCGGCCGCTCCCTGAGGGGCGGGATGTGAATCTGATGAGCACAGAGGCGGTAGTACAGATCGCGACGGAAACTCCCACCGGCCATAGCCTCGCGCAAATCCCGCAGGGTAGCTACCACAACCCGGGCCGTACTCGTTCGCGGGGCGTCGGATCCCAACGGGTAATACCGCCGTTCCTGAAGTAAACGAAGGAGCTTTACCTGGGATTGTTCGGGTAAATCCCCGATCTCGTCAAGAAAAAGAACGCCCCCCCCGGCTCGGGCAATGAGACCGTCCCGCGGCGTATCCGCCCCGGTAAAGGCACCCCGCGTATGTCCGAAAAGGGCGTCGGAAAACATCTGGTCGTCTAGACCCGCGGCATTCAGCGCGACGAATTCTCCGCCACCCTGAACCGCGTGGATCGCCCGGGCGATCAATTCCTTGCCGACTCCCGTCTCACCTGTGATGAGAACGGGCTGGGGGGACACCGCCACGGCTTCCACGTAATGAAAGATCCCGCGCATCTTCTTGTCCCGGGTGATGATCGGTGCAAATGCCGCTTCGTGATGGAGGTTGTCCGTAAGAAGGCGTTCCTTGAGCGAGTCGGCCTCGCGTTTCAAGTCTCCCACTTGCAGCGCCTTGCGGACGGTTCTCAGAAACCGATCTTTCTCGACCGGTTTAACAAGATAATCATAGGCCCCGATCTGCATGCAATCCACGGCCGTTTCCACTTCGTTCGTGGCCGTCATTATCACAACGGGTATGTGGGGATACTCCAGGCTGATGTTCTCCAGGAGTATGCGCCCGGATATATGGGGCATTGAGAGATCGAGGACGACTGCGGAAACGGCCTCCCGCCGGAGGATCGGCAGGACCTGGCGGGCATCCTCAACGGTAATAACCCTGTCGATTCCAGCGGACCGGAGGATGAGACTCGAACCGGTAAGGATTGTGGGTTCATCGTCCACAACCATGACCGCGGGGAACGGAGAAGTGCCGGGTTGCCGCGGCGTCACCGGGAGTCTCCGGAAAAAATCATCTGCCCGCGTTTCGCACCGGGGGTGAGTCTACGGATGGCCGGTCCGCCGACGGATGCGACAGTTTTCCGTGCGCATCTCCCGGCACAACTCATCATCAGGTCCGAATCCGAGACCGCATAACCGGTGTGCGCTCTCGAGGGGAGAGGCAATTTCCTCCCACGCTATGTTCGCCATAGCGTAGACACAGGGGGCGCACAGGGCCTCTCCCCTGCCACGGCCGGCCGGAATTCCGCCCGTTTCCTGTTCAGTAGCGGGCATCGGCGAACTCCACCCAGCCGCCGGCCTCGACAAGGGCGCGGTCGAACGGCGAGAGCGAAAAGGAAAAGCGATCTTCAATGCCGACCGTCGCGAAACAACAGACCCCCGCTTCGAGATCAAATTCCATGGTTCCGCCGGTTTGCGCGTGCAGAAACAGGCGATCCACCGCCTCGGGCGCGAGTTCCACCGCCAGCATGCCGCAATTAAACATATTCTGGCGGAAGATCCGGGCGAAGCTCGGCGCAATGACCGCAGTGATTCCGTTCACTTCCAACGCCCAGGGGGCGTGTTCGCGGGAAGATCCACACCCGAAGTTCGCACGCGTCACCACGACCCTTGCCTCATTACGCCAGGCCCCCTGCGGGTCGAAGCCGTCGAGCTTGAGATCCTCAAGCAGGTGGGGTTTCAGGGCCTCTTTCGATGTTTCAGTCAGATATTTCGCCGGGATAATCTCGTCGGTATTAATATCCGACCTGTCGAGAAATACTACGGGACCGCCAAAACGTTTCACGCCGTCACTCCTTCCCCGCCGGTTCGAGAGGCCGCCGGAAGGTGTCGCGGATCGGTAATCGCGCCCCGTATGGCCGTGGCTGCGGCCGTCGCGGGACTCATCAGGTGAACCATTCCCCCGGCACCCATTCGTCCATTGAAGTTTCGATTCGTCGTAGCGGCGGCGACTTCACCCGGTGCCAAAACCCCGTTGCTCATCCCGAGACACGCCCCGCACGTCGGGTTCGTTACGCAGAACCCCGCATCGAGAAAGATTTTGATGATACCCTCTTGCTCGGCCTGTCGGAAAATGCCGGGAGTTGCCGGGGAACAGATCCCCCGCACGTGGGGTGCCACCTGCCGTCCTTTTAACAGCGCGGCGGCAAGCCGCAGATCCTCGATACGCCCGTTCGTACACGATCCGATGTAAACCTGATCCACCGCCGTCCCTTCGAGCGAAGCGGCCGGAACCACCTGATCGGGTTTATACCCTTCGGTGACCAAGGGCGGGATCTCGGCCGCATCCACATGGATAACTTTGACATAGCTCGCGTCGTCGTCGGAATGCCATCGGGAAAACGCCCTCACCGCATCTTCGATCGACCCAAAGTCCTTTTTAATGAACGGCCAGAGGTATTCCGCCGTAACCCGGTCGGGCATGCACATGCCGCTGGTCGCACCCGCTTCCACCGCCATATTGCAGAGCGTCATGCGGCCTTCCATGCTCATGGCAGAGACGGCACTGCCGTGAAACTCAATAACGCAGTCGGTTGCCCCTTTGACCGTTAACAGCGAGACCACGTGCAGAATGACGTCTTTGGCCGTCACCCATTCGGACAGATTGCCTTCGATATTGATTTTGATGGTTTTCGGCTCCCGGAACGCACAGACTCCTTTGAGAATACCCACTTCCAGATCGGTGGTACCCACGCCGGCGGAGAACGCACCGAACGCACCGTGGGTACAGGTATGCGAGTCGCCCATGATCACCGTATAGCCGGGACGGATGAAGCCCTGTTCGGGGAATAACGCGTGACACACCCCGTTTCTCCCGATATCGAAGAAGTCCTTGATATGGTGCCGCCGGGCCCAGTCACGTAGGATCTTCCCCTGAATCGCGGTCTTCGTGTCCTTGGCCGGCGTTACGTGGTCAATCACGACTTTTATCTTGTCGGGATCAAACACCCGGTCTTTCCCCCGGGACACGAGATCGTTAATGGCAATCGGCGTGGTGATCTCATGGCACATGACCACGTCGATATCCAGAACCTTCGCGCCGGGAAACGGCTCGTCCCTCAAATGGGCGGCGAATATCTTTTCAGCTGACGTTTTTCCCACAAATCGGTCCTCTCAGAAGAATGTTGAACGCTTATTTAACGGAATATTATACCTGAGAGCGGTTCGACGAGACCGCGCCGTACCGGGGCGCGTAACGGGCAACCTAAGCCGGAGCGTTGACGGGTTGCCTTACGTTTCCCTCGCAGTGGCAATAACGACGTCACGGCGCTCGAGGAATTCCGCAACACGG
>CAYYSS010000242.1:0-4911 GCA_964474325.1 uncultured Nitrospirota bacterium | reverse complement strand
AATACTCATGAACCCCCCGGTGGGAAGCCCCCCGTCGTTTACGAGAAAATTGGGATCGGTAAACCCGCCCTCGCCGCCGCCGAGCAGGGACCTGCCGCCTTGTCCCGCATTGATGCCCATGCTGACCGAGGGTACGGCCTGGGTCCGGAGAAGCCACTCCACCCCGTACTTGTCCTCGTCGTTGAGAGAAACCTCCGCCACCATTACCTCGATCAATACCTGTTTGCGGGGGATATCGATTTTCTGGAGGGCCTCGACCATCGCCAGATAGTTCCGGGGCGTGGTCTTGATCAGGATCGCGTTGATCTCTTCGTAGGCCGTGATCAGGATGTCTCCCGGGATCGTGCCGGGGATCGACGAGACCGTCGGCTGCGGCACTCGAGCCGTTGTCCTCCGGGTCCTTCGGTCAGGCGTGACGCGCCGGGTCGGGACGGCCTTTCTCGCCTTGCTTCCGGCCGTCTGTTTGTCAACATACAGGGTCTTCATAATCTCGGCAAGTTTTTTCGCGTCGCCGTGTTCGACGTAGTAGACAAAGGTCTGGACGGCCTCCTGCTGGGTCTCCTCCACGTCCACCGCCTCGAGTATTTTCATCAGTCGCCGGAGGGCCGGGGGGCGGGCGGTGACGACCAAGAGGTTTGTGGGCTCGTAGACGATGAGATCCGCGCCCTTGGGCATGAGGTTTCTCAACAGTCCCGCCGCATCGCTGGCCTTGACGTACTGGAGGGGGACGATCTGATTAACGAAGGCCGACTCCAGGGTGTGTTTCACGATCTTGCCCGTCCCGACTTCCAGGGGTTCGGCCTTGGCCTCGGTGATCGGGATGATCTTATAAAACTCTCCGTCCAGCACCGCGGTGAGATTATTGAGTTCCAGGACCGATTGGAACACGGAAAACAGATCGCTCACCGGGAAACGCCGGTAGGACTGGATCGTCACCTTCCCCGAAATACCCGGGGCGAGGATGTAATTGATATTAAGAAGGTCGCCGATGGTCTCGATAACGGTACGTATCTCGGCGTCTTCGAAATTCAGAATAACGTACTTACTCTCCTGGTCCTTTTCCACGCGGAGCCCGTTGGCGACGGGTTTCGGCGGTTCCTCCGGCGTTGTTACGGGGGGCGGTAAAAAGGGCTTCGGCAGGGGCTCTTCCTCCTGCGCGGGCGCCGTCTCCTCGGTTGCCACGGGAGGCGCCGCCTGCTCGGGCGGTACCGTCGCGCAGGCGGAGAGGACGAGCAGGACGGAAGCGACGAGCAGGCTCCCGCCGGTACCGAACGCCCGGTCCGTTAACCGGTTGCAACGGGTGGCGGGTCTAGCCACCGTTTTCCTCCACATCGATGGTTCTCATCTTCCGCAAGTTTAACACTTCACGTTTCCCCTGCCGGCTTACCGTGACCCGGTCGTTACCTATTGATAACACCGTAAGATCCCCCTGGGTATCACCTTCCCGGAGCAGGCGGGGACGCTCGCCTTCGCGCTCGATGACCGCGATCCGGTCTCCATCGGTATCCAGCACGATTCCTTTAAGGGTCAGGGCGGCAAGGGGCTCAGGTGTCGATTCCGGCGTCTTGACCACGACCGGCTTCGGGGGCTCCACCGGCGCCGGCACGCCCCGATCCGGATGGAACGGGTTGTGTTCGGCGATATCTTCGGCGCCCGTGGGCTCGAAATCCAATCGATCGGCGTTTCTGCTCCGCGGTGGTTTTACCTCCCGGCCGGCAAAGGGAGCCAAGGGGTCGTAGGAGCGGATCACCCGCAGGGTGCCCACGCCGAAAAAGAGCACACAGCCAAACAAAAAAACGTTTATTACAAAGCGCCTTATCATACCTTCATCAACCCGCTGACCGCAACTTTAATTCGTATCGTGTCAGGTTTGCGTACGTTGGTGACGCGTACCGCCAGGGCATCGATTCCGAGAAGCAGGGAAGACTCTTCAACGGCCTTGAGAAAATCCCTCAACTGAACGGTCGTCCCCGTGAGGTTGATCTGGACCCCGATCCGCCGGTAGGGGGAAAGGTCCGCGGGAACCATGGGCCGGATGGATGTGATCGAAAGCGCTGCCCGGTCCGCCAGGTCGGTGATCTCGGTCTGGAGCCGGGCGACGGCCGCGGCCGTGGTCCCGCCGGGCAGGAGTCCCCGTTCCATGGCCTCGAGTTCTCCTTGGGCGGCGCCGGGGCCGCCCAGATCCTGTTCCAGCGCCCGGACCGCCGCCCGGTATTTAAGAAGCGTCCGGTGGGCGCTCTCCAGTTCCGTGGACAGATCTTCGCGGGTGAGCAGCGGGTGGAAACTTACGAACACCGCCACGGCCACCGCCGCGACTCCGTAGAAGATGCGCCGCCTCACGGTTTTCCCTCTACCCAGAACATGCGGATCTTGAACCGTTCCTCGCCGTCCCGCATAAGAACCGGGCCCGCCCACTCCACGTCCCGGAACCGGGGCGAGGCCCCGAGGGAGGCGATGAGTCCCGCCGAATTGTCCGCGATGCCGGAGATCTCGATCTTGCCTTTTTCGTTCATGTCGAAGTTCACCAGCCAGGCGTCTTCCGGCAGGCGTCGGGCCAGTTCTCCGAGGGCCGCCACGGGGATATTGCGCCGGGCGTTGCGGTTCTTGAGAATCCCGAGAGCCTGGATTGCCGAGTAGCCGTCCACGGTAGACTCCCCCTTCTTTAACCTGCGCTTCAGGGCCGCGGTCTCCGTCTTGATCCGTTCGAGGGCCCGTTCCTGCTTCCACACGGGCGCCTGGCCGTAGATATACGAAAGGATCATCGCCAGAGCCAGCAGAATCCCGGTTAAAACCCGGAAAACAGCGGAAGGTTCGGCGCCGCCGGTGCCTGTCAGGCGTATTTCTCTCCGCCGCCGGCGCAGAAACGCCCGCCCGACGGCCAGGGCCGGATCAACGTCTTCGCAGGCGGCATCCCACCCGGCACGGGTCCTGATCTCCGCGGCCAGGGGGAGGCACGTTTTTCCGAGGATAATGAGTTTCCCGGGCCCCTCCGCCCCCGGAGGGCGAATAAGGCCCCGCTCGATCCACTCGGCGGGGTTGTCCCCGATATGGAAGGGACTCGAGCGCAGACTGCCGACGACCCCTTTCCGTACGTCGGCCCATTCGATGTTCTCGGATCCGAGGGCGACGATCGTCCCGTCGACCAGCCGACCCGCGATCTGTTGTGCGCGTTCGAGATGGGTGACGCGGAATTCAACGAGCCGTACGTCCCGTTCAAGAAACTGTTCGATCGTTGTGTCCGCCCAGGCCTTCCGGACCCCGACGACAAGGCACCGACTGATGTTCCGGGGACCCGGAACCTGGGTATAGGTCCAGAGAAATTCTTCAAGGGGCAGGGGCAGGTGGTGCTCGGCTTCAAACGGAAGGGCCTGGATCAGGTCCTTCTTCTTCATCGCCGGGAGTTCGACCACTTCGCTTACCGTCTGGGAGAGCGACAGGCCCATTACCAGTGTCCGGCAGTCCATCTCACCCAGACGCCGGGCAATCTCGTCGGCGTCGAAGGCCGGGCCGCCGGGACCGGGCGTGACCCGGACGGGAAACGTGCCGATTACCTTCGGACCGCCGAGGGCGGGCCGGAGGACGGTACAGTGCCCGCTTTCGCCGTCGAACGTAATGACTCCGAATCGTTTAGACGGCATCGTCTCTCCAGTACAGGATTTCCAACCGGAATCCACCCTTCGGCCGCAGGAAACGCCGTACGTCGGCGACGACCCGGTGGGTATTTTTGCCGTCGGCGTCGCCGGCGGACGCTACGATCCGCAGGTTTTTTGAATTCGTCGTCCCGAACAACGCGCTATGGTCTCCCCGGCCCGGAAAGAGTGCGGAGGTAATGGTCGTTATAGGCCCGATACCCTCGGCCCGGGCCAGCTCCACGTTTTCGATCTCAAGGGGCGTAATGCCGAGCAGGACCATGGTCTCCCTGCGCACGGTATTGATGTTGAGGGTTCCCGAAGTCCGCACCGAGAGGTGTTCCCGGAGTCCCTGGAGTTCGTCTTCCCCGCCGCCGTCCAGGGCGTCGTCGCCGAAGCCGCGGACGAGCCGGAGTTCGTCCACCGTGTCGAGAGGGCCGTTCTTGGCCGGGTAGGGCGGCGTTTCCTCCTCGTAGTGGTCGGTTTCCGCGCCGTTAAGGCGGTGGTCGTCGTCGGGATCCCGCCAGTCCATGAGGGAGTCTATGGCCGTGCGGATCCGTTCGTCTTCGTACCCCGCGTTACGCAGGATAACCTCAAGGATCTGGGGCGCGACGGTGTTGGGATTAATCCGGGCGTCGAGATCCACGATGTCCACCCGTGCGGTGCCGTCCGCATAGGTCCGGAGGGGTTCGAGCGGAGGTGCCTCGGGATCCGTACGGAAGAGACCGTCTTTGTCGATAAAGTCCACCAGGGGGGCCTCGTCGTTGGCGAGATAGTCCAGGGCCTCCTCCACGGCCCCCACCGCCCGGTAATAGGCGGCCGCGTCCTCCTTGAAGTTTCTCACCGCCGCCGTGCCGATATGGATCGTACGGGTGAAACCCGCGGCAAGGACCGTGAGAAAGGCAAGGACGAACATGGTGACCACCAGGGCGATACCCCGGGAGCCCCCGGGGGAATAACCGTATGGCGGAAGTACCGGTTTCATACCATGCTCTGGGTAACCCGGAATACTTCGGAGACCGTGGTATCCCCCCGGACGGCCTTCATGATGCCGTCGTCCCTGAGCGTCTTCATGCCCCGCCGTAGAGCCGCCTCCTTGATGTCCCGGGCCGTGGCGTGCGCCATGATGAGTTCCCGGATTTCATCGTTGACCCGCATCAGTTCAAACACCGCGAGACGGCCCCGGTAGCCCGTGCCGCCGCAGGTCTCGCATCCCGCGCCTTCGTAGAGGTGATCGCAGTCCGGCGGAAGGTGCTGGCGCAGATCCGGGCTTACGGAAACG
>CAYYSS010000241.1:0-4919 GCA_964474325.1 uncultured Nitrospirota bacterium | reverse complement strand
GCGGTGCGGATGCGGAGGTTCTCCAGGTCCCAGAGATGCTTTCGCGCTTCTTCCGGGTAACGGACCATCACTTTTACCTCGTTTCGGCCCCGCTGGAGCCGGAGGGCCTCGGAGCCGTAAAACGCCGCGCGGAGCTGTCTGCCCAGGTCGGCCTCGGTAATTCCCAGTGTGCGGGCCTCGGGTGTAAGCCGCACTTTGAGTTCCTGTTTGCCGAGTGCGTAATTGTCCGCGATATCGCTGACGCCGGGATAAGCCGCCAGCGCCGTCTTGATCCGTTCGGCCGCCTGGTCGAGAATTCCGAAGTCTTCGTGGGCCAGCTGGATGTCGATATTGGCCCCGAGGCGCACCAGGGTTGTGGTGAAACTCAGGGTTTCGGCGCCGGGTACCTCTCCCACCATTTGTCGCCACCGGTCCCCGATCTCCGCCGCGGGGACGCCGCGCTGTTCGCTCTTCGTGAGCAGCATCGCGATATTTGCCCGGTTGGTCGCCGCGGTATCGTTGCCGCCCGCGCCGGGGCCGTGGGCTTCCGCCATAACGCCGCCCACCAGGGCGTAGACGTGCCGGAGGACGGAGCGGCCGTCGGTGCGGTTCCTGTCGAACTCGGCGACGGTCTTTTCCCCGGCCCGGAGAATCCGCTGTACGACCCGATCGGTCTCGCTGACCGGGGTTCCCGGGGGAAGCTCCAGGTCAACCGTTACCAGGTCCCCGTCTACCTCGGGCATGAAATGAAACTTGAGTATCCCGCCGGCCACGACCCCGACGCCCAGAAAGAGGAGAGCCAGGCCCCCGGCCACCGTGGCGTAGCGGTAGCGGAGACAGCGGTCGAGGGTGCGCCGGTAGGGCCCCCGGATGAAACGCGCAAGTCCCCGGCCGAACCAGCGGCGCAGACGATCGATGCGGCCGAGGATACCCTTGTCGAGAACCCGTTCCCTGCCGAGGGCAAGGTGGGCGGGGAGTACGAAGAGGGATTCGATCAGAGAGACGATGAGAATACTGATGACGACCTGCGGGATCACCCGGATAAACTTGCCGATCATGCCGCCCGAGGCAAGCAGGGGGGCGAAGGCCGCCACGGTGGTCAGCACGGCAAAAATCACGGCCCGCGAAACCTCCCGTGCCCCGTCCTCCGCGGCCAGGGCGTAAGGTTTCTTCATCTGACGGTGTTCGTAGATGTTTTCCCCGACTACGATAGCGTCGTCCACCACGATACCAAGGGCCATGATGAAGGCGAACATGGAGATCATATTGATCGACGCACCCATGGCAGGCATGAAAAGCAGGGCGCCCAGAAACGATATGGGAATGCCCAGCATGACCCAGAGGGCAAGACGGATTTCAAGGAACAGACCGAGGACCAGGAACACCAGGAAAAGGCCGATCCAGGCGTTTTTCACAAGAAGATCCCGCCTGCTCTTGAACATCTCGGTGGTGTCGTTCCAGCTTGCGATCCGCACCGTATCCGGGAGTTCGGCCCGGCGCTGCTGCACGTATTGAAGAACCAGTTCGGAGATTTCCGTTGGTTTCTGATTGCCCACCCGGAAGATCTTTACCATGGCCGCCGGCAGGCCGTCGAAACGGGCGAAGGTGTCGGTTTCGGCGAAGTCGTCTTTTACACGGGCGATATCCCCGAGGCGCACCTGGGTGCCGTCGGCCTGGGTGACGATGACGATATCCTCGTACCCCGGGCCCCGGTAGCGCCGCTCTTTCGTGCGTATCAGGATATCGCCGCCCTCGGTCTTGACCGTGCCGCCGGGCAGGTCAAGCGATGCCTGGCGGATCCGTTCCGCAACACGATCAAGGGTGAGGCCGTACCGGCGGAGGTTTTCTTCGGGGACTTCCACGGAAATCTCGTACGGGCGGACCCCGCTCAGGTCTATCTGGGTGATCTCGGGGTACTCCAAGAGGTCGTCCCGGACGCGCTCGGCCTGTTCACGGAGGCTTCGCTCCGACAGGTTCCCGTAGATCACCACCGAGATCACTTCCCGGCGGTTAAGGAGCTTGCTGATAACCGGTTCTTCCGCGTCCTCGGGGAATGTCGTAATGCGGTCGACCTCGCTCTTGATGTCCTGAAGGACCTGGTCGGGATCCATGTCCGGGAAGAGTTCCGCCGTAACCGTCCCGAACCCTTCCGACGCCGTTGCCTTGAGTTGTTTGATCCCGTCGACACCGGTGAGGTTTTCTTCGATCTTGAGAAGTACGCCTTCTTCAACTTCCTCGGGGCCGGCTCCGGGATAGGCCACCGCGACCTGCACCTTGTCCAGGGAGACTTCAGGGAAGACTTCCTGCTTGACCGAAAACCCAAGGATAATGCCCCCGACCACAAAGACAAGCATCAGGAGATTGGCGGCCACGTGGTTGCGGGCCATCCAGCGGATCGGGCCGTGCATATCAGTTGTTCTCCGCAGTGCGCAGGAGCATCCCGTCGGCCGCCCCCGAGATGGTCGTTAAGACCACCCGCTCGCCTCCGGCAAGTCCGCTGGAGACAAGGAGTGCATCCCGTTCCCTCCGGGCGACCTCGACCGGTACGATCCGCAGGGTGCTCTCGTCGGTCATGAGCCAGACCGTGTCGCCGTCGCGAAGGGCCTCCCGGGGTACGACGACCACATCCGACAGGACGGCCCCTTCGAGGGACACCTCTACGAAACTGCCCACCGCAAGTTCAGGTTTGGCGTTATCGTTTCCGTTGCGCCCGTAGGGATCTGCCACCTCCACCACGACCCGGGCCATACGCCCCCGGGGGTCGACCTCGGCCAGAGAGCGGGCAATCCAGCCCCGCCACGTCCAGGTTTTCCCGTCGTCCCGAAGGGTGACCACGGCGGGGGATCCCTTTCTTCCCGGCGCGCGGGGCACGTCCAGGAGATGCATATCCGCAAGCGGGAGGGGCACGACGATCTCCACCCGGTCGGTGCCCACGACGGTTACGGCCTTCGTACCGGCACGGACGTACTGACCGATATCCACGAACTTGCTCCGAACATAACAGTTGAACGGCGCCCTGAGCCGGGTACGTTCCAGGTCGAGTTCGGCCTGCCGGAGGGCGGCCTTCGCCGACCGGACCGCGGTCTCGGCGCTCTTTAGCTGCGGGACGAATACCGCCAGGGGACTGGGTTTCTGTCCCGGGTTGAGGCTCTCCCACTCCTGCCGGGCAACCGCGGCCCGGGCCTCGATGGTCTCCCGCTCAAGTTCCGCGGTGCTGAGCGCCGCCCGGGCACGTTCGAGGGCCAGCTCGTAGTCGACCTTCTCGATTGAAAACAGGAGGTCGCCGGTACGGAAAAAACCGCCGGCCGAGAGATTCGGTGAGATTTCGATTACGGTGCCGCTCACCCGGACGACGATATCCGCCTGCTGGAGGGGCTGTACCGTACCGGTTGCCGTGACCGTCAGGCGGCGGTCGGTGCGCTCGACGGTACGGGTTTCCACCAGGGTTCCACGAAAGGCCTGTTCCTGTCGAACCGGGGCGCGGCGCCCCTTGATCATCACCACCATGCCGCCCATGCCAACGGCCAGAAGGACGATCGGCAGGATGAATTTCAACACGAGGGTTCGTTTACTCATAGTCAGCGCGCTCCTTGGGCCGATGTTGTGCGTCGGTCACGTTCTTTGTCCGCCCAGTCCCCGCTCAAGGCCCGGGCCAGACTGATTCGACTGCTTATCAAACCGCGTTGTGCTGCGAGGAGGTCCATCCGGGTCTGTAATGCGGCCCGTTGAGCCGTCAGGACGGGCAGATAGTCGTTAAGCCCGCGGCGGTAACGGTGCAGGGAAAGCTCCAGGGACGTTTCCGCCGTCCGGAGGGCGGTTTCGAGCCGTTCAATCCGCGTTTCCATCGTACGGGTTGTCGCCAGGGCGTCCTCCACTTCCCGGAAGGCGTTGAGCATCGTCTGCCGGTAGGCCGCGAGTCGCTCCCTGACGACGGCCCGGCTCTGTTCCGTTGCGGCCGCGCGTCGGCCGCCGTCGATCACGGGAAGTGCGACGTCGCCGGCAAGGTTCCAGAAACCTCCCTCGATAAGCCCGGTTGCGAAATCCTGTCGTAACCGCCCGAGCCCGGCAAAGAGATTGAGCGAGGGAAGGCGGTCGGCAATCGCCGCGGCCACTTCTTCGTCCGCCGCGCGAAGGCGCGCACGGGAAGCCCTGACGTCCGGACGCCGGTTGAGAAGATCGGCCGGGAGGCCCGCCGGGAATTCTTGTGCGATTACGGGAAGATCCGCCAGGTTACCGGCACTGTGGCGGTCGGGATAACCGCCGACGAGGACGGCCAGCCCGTGCTCCGCCCGGGCAAGGGTCTGCTCGAAGAGCGGTCGCGCGGCCCGCGCGGCGGCAAGGGCGTTCCGAGCCTGGTAGAGATCGGCGGCCGAGACAAGCCCCTGGCGGTACCGACGCCGGACGAGAGCCTCCGTATCCTCGAATGAGGCGATGGTCCTGTCGATGAGGGCCAGTTGAGCCCGCTGTTCAACGGCCAGGTAATAAAGGTCCGCAAGGCTCGCCGAGAGGCTCAGGTACAGGGTGTTAAGTTCGTCCCGGGCTGCTTGTGCGGTCAGTTCGGCGGACCGGCGCCGGTGCCTCAGTTTGCCCCAGAGATCCAGTTCAAAGGCCGCGGCGAGGGAGAATTGGGTCGTGTTGCCCGTATAGTCGCCGGCGAAACTCGGTTGCATACCCCGGGAGCCTTCGGCCGTTGCGGTAAGGGTCGGAAGTCGGGTGCTGCCCGCGATGCGGGCACCCGCCTCGGCCTGCTCGAGCCGGGCGAAGCCCTGTTCCAGGTCCAGGTTATCCGTAAAGAGCCGTTCCATCAGACCGTTCAGCACGGGATCGTTAAAACGTTCCCACCATCGGCCGGGCACATACTCCGTTTTTACACCGGTGTCTTCGATAAAAAGATCGGAAGAGCACACGTCTGAACTCCAGTCACATTCAGAAATCTCGTA
>CAYYSS010000240.1:0-4947 GCA_964474325.1 uncultured Nitrospirota bacterium | reverse complement strand
GAGAGGCGGGGATAGGGGTTTTATCGGCCTTGACACGGGGCACTCTAATGGGTGAACCCCTTTGCGAAGATTCGTGTCTGGCCCGGTTAGTCCGGGGCAGAACTGCGAACGAAACGACAGGCGCAGTACCCAGGCGTCTTCACGGGGTTTGTCATAGTAGGCGGGCCGAACGTAGGCCTTTTCGAAACCGTAGTGCCGGTACAGGGCAAGGGCCGCAACGTTTGACGGCCGCACCTCCAGGTGAATCATCCTGGCCCCCCGTCCTTCCATATCCACGATGGTTCCCCGCACGAGACCCCTGGCGATTCCTTTCCGGCGGAAACGCGGCGCTACGGCCAGATCGAGTATTTCTCCCGCGTCTTCTATGAGCCAGTAGACGATGTACCCCGTGATCGTGCCGTTGTGTTCGGTCACAAGGAGGCGGCTCCGGTCGGGGGACGATTCAAGCTCGTACTCAAAGGCTCCCCGGGACCAGGGGTTTGCCGAACTCAATCGGGCTATCTCCACGACCCGGCCCAGGTCACTCACGGTCATAGGCCGGGTCATGATTTTCGGCGACGTTCCTTCCACTTTATCTCCGCCTGGGATCGTTTGAGGTAGACCGGACGGATCCGTTCGGGGTTCGGAAGCCGGCCCCGCCTTAGTCTTTGGAGACCAAGCAGAGCGATCTGGGCCGGAGAGCCCAGCATCCCGCTCCGGTCCGCGAATCGGGCGAGGGGGCCAAGGCGCCGCCGGATACGATCCCTGTTGTCCGCCGCCCAATCCCCTGTAAACACCGTGGGTTCCGTGATACTCCCGAGAAATTCCTCGGGGGTCATCGCCCGATCCGGGAAAACGCGCGCAGGAAAACCCCTTCGCATAACGAAACGGCCCGTGTAGACCTCGTCGGTACGGGCGCGGACCACGGGGCTTATGGGAAGTTCCGATGGAGCGGCCGCGGCCGAGAGCGCCTGGAGAGTCGAGACCGGAACGATCGGCCGATCGGTTCCGAACGTCAGACCCTGGGCCGTTGCGAGTCCCACCCTCAGGCCGGTAAAGGAACCCGGTCCGATGGACACCGCAACCGCCGAGATCGTCTCCATTTCCACCCCGCAGAGCGAAAGGAGGGAGTCTATAGCCGTGATAAGGGATTCCGACGGTGAGGGGCCTCCCCGGAAACGGGTCTCCCCAAGGAGGCCGCGAGCGGAGTCCGCGAGCGCAACACCGGCCATGGGCATTGCGGTCTCCAGGGCCAGCAGTGTTATGCGGGCCGGTTCAGAAATCATTCATCCGGATCATGCGGCTTCCACTATTATTACAGAAGAATTGCCCCGTATTTCATGCAACCGCAAGGTTTTGCAGGGAAATGGTAAACCGTTCACGCCGACGGGCCTCACGACTCGTCGTCGTCTTCTTCGCCGCCACCGGTGGATTTGGACATATTTCCTCGTTTTGCAAGCCCTTTTATAAAGGGCGCGAGGGTATCGATCGGCACCGGGAAAATGGTTGTCGTATGGCGTTCGGATGCGATTTCCGTAAGGGTCTGCAGGTACCGCAACTGCAGGGCCGCCTCCTCGCGCGCAAGTATCTTCGCCGCGTCGGCAAGCCTCTCCGCCGCCTGGAATTCCCCCTGGGCGTGTATGATCTTCGCCCGCCTTTCCCGTTCCGCCTCCGCCTCCTTGGCAATAGCCCGGAGCATCTCCGGGGGCAGGTCCACGTTCTTGACCTCCACGGTGGCGACCTTGACGCCCCAGGGTTCCGTCTGGGTATCTATTACCTTCTGGAGTTCGAGATTCACTTCCTCCCGTTTGGCGAGAAGTTCGTCCAACTGGCTCTGACCGAGAATACTGCGAAGCGTCGTCTGGGCAATCTGGCTCGTGGCGTAATAGAAATCCTCGACCTCGTTGATTGCCTTGATGGGGTCGAGCGGCCGGAAATAGACAACGGCATTGACCTTCACCGTGACGTTATCCCGTGTAATGACGTCCTGGGACGGCACGTCCATGGTCACCGTCCGAAGACTCACCCGGACGAGTTTATCCACCATGGGGATGATGATTACGAGACCCGGCCCCTTGAGGGGCCGGAGACGTCCCAGCCGGAACACCACGCCCCGTTCGTATTCTTTGAGTACCTTGATCGCGTTTATCAGGAAAAATACGATCAGGGCGAGAAGAAAGAGAAGTCCGCTGCTGAGCTGTACGATCATGATTTCTGCTCCTTTCGTTCAACGGTCAACGTGAGCCCCGAGACGGCCGATACCTCCACCCCGTCCCCTTTTTCAAGAGCCGAGCCGGATTCGGCCTGCCAGATTTCGCCGTGGACCAGGACCTGACCGCGTCCGCCCCTGAACGTCACGGCGGCGGTGCCGGTCATTCCAAGAAGGCCCTCCGGCCCTGTCACCACCCGCGCCCGCTGGGCCTTTATCACAAGACTGACCGTGAGGATAAAGAGTCCGGCTGTGAAGACCACGGAGGGGACCAGTATATACAGGGAAAGGCGAAACATCGGGGACGCGGTCGGGAACAACATGAGCGAGCCCACCACGAGACACACAATACCCGCCATCGACAGGAGGCCATACGAGGTCACCTTGATCTCCAGCAGGAAAAGCACCATCCCGAGGACTATCATCAGGATCCCCGCGTAATTTACCGGGAGGGTATGAAGGGCATAGAGGGCAAGAAGCAGGGCCATCGCCCCGACCACACCCGGGAACACCGCACCGGGGTTCATCAATTCGAAGAAAATTCCGTAGATTCCCAACATGAGCAGAACGTATGCCACGTTGGGATCGGAGAGAAACGAGAGTATCTTGAGGCGGGTCGTCATTTCGAGCCGCTCGGTCGGGGCGGACGCCGTCTCGAGCCGCACCGTCCCGGCGGGCATGACGACGTCCCATCCGTCGATCTTCTGAAGCAGATCGCCAAGATCCGTTGCCATGACGTCTACGACACGGGACTCGAGCGCCTCTGCGGCAGGGAGCGAAACCGATTCGCGGACCGCCTGTTCCGCCCAGTCCGCGTTTCTCGAACGGCTGTCCGCCAGGGAACGGATATAGGCCGCCGCGTCGTTTTCCGCCTTCGCGGCGAGGGTTTCGTCCATCTCGCCGCCCAGATTAACGGGATGGGCCGCACCCAGGTTCGTGCCGGGGGCCATTGCGGCGACGTGGGCCGCCATGGTTATGAAAACCCCGGCCGAAGCCGCGCGAGCGCCCGAAGGCGCGACAAAGACGATCACGGGGATATCGCTCGCAACGATGGTCTTGACAATGGCCCGCATGGAGGTATCGAGTCCCCCGGGTGTGTCGAGTTCCACGACCAGGGCCTGAGCGCCGCCCCGTACCGCCGCCTCGATAGACTCGCGTATCCACTCGTCCATCACCGGGCCTACCGCACCTTGGGCCTTTATTACGTAAACAACAGGGGAGGGGGGTGTTTTTTCCGTGTCCACCGCCGCCGGGCTTGCCGCAGGGAGCAGGAAGGCCGTAAGGGCGAGAAAGACGGCCGCGTATGTAACGTGCCTCATGGGGCGATTATACCACCCCGGATGACAGAAGGCAGAAGTGAGAAGGCGGGAGCGAGAAGTCGGACGTGAGGTGACGTCAGCGGGTCGGCGGTCGGCAGTTTACGCATCACATATCACGCCCACGTCTCACTTCTTACGTTTTGATGGTTCTTTTTGCGCTACCATGAGGTAAGGGGTACCTGACGGATATGGGATATAAGATAGTGGACTCGGTTGGTGACGCGGGACTCGAAATACGGGCCGACGGTATCGACGAACTTATTCGATCGGCGTCAGCGGGTTTTCTCGAACTGGTCACCGACCCCCGGCGGGTCAGGTGCCGGGAACGTCGGGAGGTTCACGTGGATCAGGCATCTCTTGACGATCCCGGGGACCTGCTCGTACGTTGGCTGAACGAGTTGGTGTTTCTGGCGGATACGGACGGATTTCTCGTAAAGGATGTCGCCGAAATACAATTCGACCAGCAAAAGCTCACAGCTACGGCGGTGGGGGAGTTCTTCGACGCAAAGCAGCACGAACGCAGGCTCCTCATAAAAGCGGCGACGTATCACGATCTTCGGGTTGAGCAGATCGGGAACGGCTATTCGGTGTCGGTATTGCTTGATATATAAAATAAGGTAATGGAAAGCCGGGTTAAACGATTCAGCCCTTCCGGGCCGTTCTATGAGTCCGCTGCCGAGTTGTTTGCGGATACCGCCCAAAAGGCGGTTGAGCGCCGGGGGCGTTTTGTCGTGGCGCTTTCGGGCGGAAATACCCCGCGGCGGTTATACGAAATTCTGGCGGCTGAACCTTATCGACGGTCCGTGCCGTGGGATAAGACGGTTTTTTTCTGGGGCGACGAGCGTTGTGTGGGCCCCGATAGCCCGGACAGCAATTACGGAATGGCTGAAAAGGCGCTGTTGCGCCACATACCCTTGAACGTTGACCACGTTCACCGTATGCGGGGGGAGGAAAAACCGCGGTTGGAGGCCGAACGGTACTGCGCTGTTCTGGAAGAGATGTCGGCAGGAGTCCCGACGGCTTCGGATACCGTGTTCGACCTGGTTCTCCTGGGTATCGGCAACGACGGTCATACGGCATCTCTTTTCCCGGATTCACCGGCTTTGAAGAGCACATTGTGGGCATGTGCTACGCACGCGCCCGCGGGTACTACGACGCGCCGCCGTATTACACTCACGCTCACCGCCTTCGAACGAGCCGAGAAGGTGCTCTTTCTGGCCACGGGGCCGGAAAAACGGAGCATTCTGAATCGGGTGCTTGACGAACACGGGAGGCCCTGCGGGGATCTCCCGGCGGCCCTGGTACGGCCCCGGCAAGAACTCCTCTGGTATATCGCGGATACGCCTGTTTAGTTTCTTTACCTTACAGTTGCAAAAAATACGGGCCCGGCGGCCTCAAAAAAATCCGCAATACGGCGTTATTATTGGTTGAAACAGCGCC
>CAYYSS010000239.1:0-4950 GCA_964474325.1 uncultured Nitrospirota bacterium | reverse complement strand
CTCGGTGTGGTTATCAATCGCGTACCCCGGTCGGGCGCCGAGGAGATCGTCAGGGAACTCGGGGGATTCCTCGACAGGAAATCGATCCCGGTGTTCGGGTTCATTGCTGAAGATCCCGCCATAGGGGCCGTGAGCGCGAAAGAACTTGCGGAGTTCCTCGGGGCAAAGGTGATTGCCGGAGGGGACTTTCTCGACAGTGCCGTCAAGCGGTACAGCATCGGGGCCATGGACGTGGAGAGCGCGTTCCGGTATTTTCGCCGTACCCCGCAGAAGGCCGTGATTGCCGGGGGGCATCGGTCGGACATCCTGATGGCGGCCCTGGAGACGTCCACCCGTTGTATGATCATCACCGGGGGGACCGTTCCGGCGCGGGTCATCCTTGAACAGGCCGAATCCAAGAAAATCCCCGTTCTCCTGGTGAAGGGCGATACGTTCGGAACGATACAGAAGATCCAGGTCCTCGTGGGAAAGAGCAAGATCCGGGAGGGCAGGAAAATAGAGCGGGCCCGGGACCTGACGGCCCGGGAACTCGATTTCCGGCGCCTCTATGACGCCCTGGGACTGGTACCGCCCGATAAGTCCGCCTGAGTCCGTTTGACGGAGTTTGGAAAAACAGTCCACAGATGGCCGCAGGTGGGTACGGATGGGGGAAGGTCAAAAGAGTATCAGCCACGAATGGACACGAATGAAGGGAGAAGTAAGAAGGGAGAAGTAAAGTCTTTTCACGTCTTCCGTCTCACGTTTTCCTTCTCCCGTTTCCCGCCTCCCTTCTCCCCGGGTGTCTCCCGGATGACTTTTTCCGTCGTTTTCCAGTATTCTTATCGAATTGTCCCGATCGGCGTATGGTGAGCGGGTACGGGCAATTACGGCAGGGACACCCCGGGTGTTCCTGCGATAAATAAATGTTAAGACGGCGGCCCGCGGTTGCCCGATTCGCCGACCGCGGTTCGTACGGGTAGGAGGTTGTTATGAGAGGTTTTTCTCTGGCTGTAACGGCGTTCGTACTCTGCGTGCTCGCGGGATGTGCCGAAAAACCGGTCCCGCCGGCCACGGTAAACGGAGAGCCTATTTCCAGCGAATTTCTTGAGATGCAATTGAAAGAGCGTATGCGTATGCACCAGGCCAACACGGAGGACGTAGAGGCCGGGGCGATGCGTGCGGCTGTTCTCAATCAGCTTATCGACGAACGGCTGATGCTCCAGGCGGCGGCAAAGGCCGGAATCGTTGCCGACGAAAAAGCGGTTGACGACGAATTCGCCCGGGCCCGGGGCGCCCATCCCGACGAGGCATCGTTCCAGAAGGCGTTGGAAAGCCGGGGGCTTACGGCCGAATCCTTCCGGAAACGGATTAGAGAAAAAATCGTTCTGTCGAAGTTCGTTGACTCCCTGGTAGGTGATAAGACGGTTTCGGATGAGAGCTTGAAAGATCATTTCGAGTCCCTTCGCAATCCTCCCCGCACGCCGGAACGGGTGAAAATGCGGCTCATCCAGACGCCGAGTCGGATTACCGCCGAGGAAGTCGCCGAAAAAATCCGGAAGGCGGGCCCCGGGGGATTTGATAAGGTGGCCGACGAGATAACCGGCAAACTCGGCATGATCGTCAGCGGCGTCGACTGGGTACAGCCGGGGACGTTTTCTCCGAAGACCGCGGAGGTGGTCCGGGGGCTCAACCCGGGAGAGTGGGCGGGCCCGATTGAGACGAAGGTGTCGTGGTATCTCATCAAGGTCTACGAGCGTGAAGAACCCCGTGCCAAGACCTTCGACGAGGCCCGGGACGAACTCCGGGCGGTTATGCTGGGGAAAATCCGGGAAGATGCGGTTACGGCGTGGCTGGCCGCCGAGCGCCCCAAGGCCACGATCGTCAAAAACCTGAAGTAACCGGACGATACGGCGGCGTTCACGCCGCGTGCGGGTTGATTCTGCCGGTCTCGCAAAACGTCCCTGTTCCGGTCATTGCGAGGAGGTGGAATCGACCCCGCCCACGGCGGGGCAATCTTGTTGTTTCAATCAAACGTCGAGATCGCTTCGCTCGCAATGACAGTTTTTCCGACTTTTTACGAAACCACCAAGTTTAAATGGGGAGGAAAGGTAGCGCAATGAAGAAAAACGGATATTTTTTCACATCGGAGTCGGTCACGGAAGGGCATCCGGATAAGATCGCCGACCAGATCTCCGATGCGATTCTCGACGCCATCCTGACCGATGACCCCATGGCCCGGGTTGCCTGCGAAACCCTGGTGACGACCGGACTTGCTTTTGTGGCCGGCGAGATCTCCACGGACTGCTACGTCCATATACCGGACCTGGTGCGGGAGACGATTCGGGATATCGGCTATACCCGGGCGAAGTACGGGTTCGATTACGAGACCTGCGCGGTAGTAACGTCCATCGACAAACAATCTTCGGATATCGCCATGGGGGTCGACACCGGCGGCGCGGGCGATCAGGGTCTTATGTTCGGGTTCGCCTGCGATGAGACCCCGGAACTCATGCCCCTTTCGATCAGCCTGGCCCATAAACTCGCCATGAAACTTGCGGAAGTCCGCAAGAACGATGTCCTGGAGTATCTCCGACCCGACGGCAAAACACAGGTTACCGTGGAATACGACGGAGACGGTAATCCGAAACGGGTCGATACGGTGGTTATCTCGACTCAGCACAGCCCCGAGGTCACCCTCCACGAGATCAAGGAAGATCTGATCGAAAAGGTTATCAAGGAAGTGGTTCCCGCCGACCTGCTCGACGAAGAAAAGATTACCTATCACATCAACCCGACGGGCCGCTTCGTCATCGGCGGCCCCCAGGGCGACTGCGGGCTTACCGGGCGCAAGGTGATCGTGGACAGCTACGGCGGCGTGGGAAGTCACGGCGGGGGTGCGTTTTCGGGTAAGGACCCTACGAAAGTGGACCGGTCCGGTGCCTACATGGCGCGTTATATAGCGAAAAACGTGGTCGCGGCAGGTCTGGCCCGGCGTGTGGAAGTTCAGCTGGCCTACGCCATCGGAGTCCCGGAACCGGTCTCGGTCTACGTGGATACCTTCGGTACGGGTACGGTGCCGGCGGAAAAAATCGCCGGGGCGATCCGCGAGGTATTCCCCCTCGTTCCGGGGAAGATCATCGAGACTCTCGACCTCAGACGGCCGATTTATAAAAAGACGGCGGCCTACGGCCATTTCGGGCGTGAACTCCCGGAGTTCACGTGGGAAAAGCGGGATCTTGCCGACGCGCTTAAGTCTGCTGTCTGAGGGGGACGCGCTCGGAACGGTAAGGTATTTCCGCGGCCAGGAAACGGCGGATCTGGTCCAGGGTAAAACACACGGCCCGCTGCTTATTGACCTCTGGTGACCGGGCCATCAGGAGGGTTGTCACCACCTCGTCGTCGGCCGAGTTGATCCCGACCCAAAGATCCGTACTTGGTACCCCCTGGGGTGTTTCACTGACCGTCGCAACACCCGTATCCGCGCCGGTCTCCTCCCGGATCATACGGGCGAGAGTCAGGGCAATCTTTTCGGACCCCGTGGGAAGCTGGTGTTTGTCCAGCCTGCCGACCACGCGGCTCTCGCGTATCACCGAGGGGTCCGCTTCCACGAGACGCTGGGCCACCCGTCCGGCGGTGTAAATCTCGAGGAGGGCCAGGTCACGTTTCTGTTTCCGAAGGCGTTCCGCCACGACCGACTCCAGGGTATCCTGATCCACACCGAAAATCAGATCGCCGAAACGCCGACGGATTACCGCCTCCAGGTCGTCCAGATAACCCTCGGCCTCTTGCCGGGATTCACCCCGCGCCGTAAGCCGTATCTGGATTTCACCGGGGTACACAAGGAGTCCTACTGAAGGATTGACGGTCTCGGCGACGAGGGCGTAGAGTTCCCGTTCAACCAGAGCCTCACTCGCGCCGGTGAGTTTCAGTATCCGGGAGAAGATAAAGGTTTCAAGCCCCGCCCGCTCCACAACAAAGGGTATGAGGGCGAAGGTGGTCATTTGTTTTACCTCTTCGGGGACACCGCAGAGACTCACGATCGCTTTGCCCTGGAATTTGAGGATAAACCCGGGTGCGGTACCGATGGGGTTTCGTATGGGAATGGCGCCCGAGGGTACCAGGGCCTGCTGGCGGTCGGCGTCGGTCGGAGCACGGCGGATACGCCGGTAAAAGGAGGCGATCTCCTCCATGAGTTCTTCGCGGAAAACGAGGTCGTTTCCGGTAACCTGGGCGATGGCCTGCCGGGTAAGGTCGCTCCGTGTGGGGCCCAGGCCGCCGGACGTGACGATGAGTTCGGAACGCCGGAGTGCCGTCCGCAGGGCCTCCTGGATATGCTCGACGTCGTCTCCTACCGCGGTGCGGTAGCGTACGTCCACGCCGATTGCCGTGAGTTTCTGGGAAAGATAGACGGCATTGGTATCGGCTACCTGGCCGAGGATCAGCTCGGAACCTATGGTGACGATCTCTGCGATCACCGGTCAGCGGGTGCTCTTCGGGCTATATCCCGGATCGAGCCGATACACGGCCGAAAACTCCTGGCGCGCCAGGTCGAGATGCCCAAGGCGGTAATAGGCGTATCCAAGATAAAATCGCAGTACCACATTGTTCGGGTCGCGCTCCTTAAGGCGCTCGAGGCGGTCCGCGGCGCCGCGGATATCCCCCGATCGGTAGAGCGTCAGAGCGTCGTCAAGGGTCGTTGCTCCGGCGGCCGGGCACAGGATCGTAACCAGCATGAGTGTACACAAAACTGCGGTGACGAGCACAATCGACCTTTTCATCGCGCAACCTCCCCTACGGGAATCCGTATTCTCTGGACATTGTAGCGCGGAATGCGCGACCGGGCAAGGTTGCCGGCGGGTTCAATGCACCATGCACGGTCTTTCAAACAATTCAGCCACGGATGAAGGGAGGGAGAAGTAACCTTACAGTGGCAGTGCGCCGTGCAAAGGCACGGTCTTTCAGTGGGTGAAA
>CAYYSS010000238.1:0-4964 GCA_964474325.1 uncultured Nitrospirota bacterium | reverse complement strand
TGGAGACCACGGAAAACCCAAACGCTAACCTGTCCACCTAACCGGGGCAACTCCATGATGTTTTTTTGCCTTATTTTGTGGGAAAGCCAATTGGCGTTAATGAAAAAAGGGTTAACCAATAAGGATTGCTGCGACACGGAGGGTCGCTTCAATCCATTGTTCAAGAAGCCCATTCAGGCAACGGGGGCTATAGGGAAAAGGTTGGCTGGTTCAGGAGGAAAATAAACGCGGTATTGGCGAAGGCCGTCTCGTTCGGCGTTCGATGCCCACGGTGGTGGGGCATTCCGATGGGCGGAGGTGCTCGATAAAGTAGGAAGCGGGGTCAGGTCGAGGGCGGGCACGTGTTTCACGGGCGGTACAAGGCTGTTCTTGTCGAGCGGGAAAGCCGCGTTCCGGAGTTGTGCCGGTACGTGGTGCTGAACCCGGTCAGGGCCGGGATTGGTTCGGCGTTCGTACCAGTCGTTCATCAGGTGACCTCTGGCGATATGTGTAAAAAAATATACCGCCACTTGAGTTTTCCGAGCATGAAATGTATATTATGAGTATGCATTTAGAGAAGGAGGCTCACCATGAAAGCTACAGTGGTTGATTTGCGCTATAAAATGAACGATGTGCTTAAGGCTCTCGACAGGAACGAGAAAGTTACGGTTCTCTATCGAGGGAAAGTCAAGGGGGTTTTGGTCCCAGCCGGCGAGAAGAAGAAACTTAAAATAAAAGATCATCCTTTTGTCGGAATGCTGTCTCAGGACACAAAATCTGTGGAAGAGACCATGAAAGAACTGAGGAGACCTAGGTACGATGATATTTGATACCGATATTTTTATCTGGGCTCAACGGGGCAACGAAAAGGCTGTCAGGCTATTTGAAAGAAAAGAAGAAAAATATCTTTCCATCCAGTCTTACATGGAGTTGTTGCAGAACGCCAAGAATAAAACTCAGCACAAATACACGAAAGATTTTCTAACATCTTTTGGTTTTATCGTACTCCCCTTTACGGAAAATATTGGTCACCGTGCATCCATTTATGTTGAGGAATACACATTGTCATCCAGCCTGGGGACCGCTGACGCTATCATAGCAGCAACAGCAGTTGAAAATAATATGACGCTTGCTTCAAGCAACGTAAAGCATTTCAGAGTCATAAAAGACCTCCAGCTAAAACCATTTAAGCCCTGAGTGGAAATGATATTTCGAGCAGAATATAAAAAAAGACCACATATCACTGCTGTCCAAAATACTTTTCGTCCCCGATCCTGACCATTGATTTCATGGCCTTTTTTCCGTATTTCGATCGGTTTTGGGGACGAGGTTTACGGATTTCGGCTTGAGGGTTCTGCGGTAGAGAAGGAATGTTCATCTTCTTTGCTCGCCCAAAGAAGACGAACCGGAAGTCAGAAGTCAGAAGTCAGAAGTCAGAAAACGGCGGGAATGCCCTGTGTCCGCCGAAGGAGGACTCGGCCTCCTGCAAAGGGGGGAAGGAAGAGGAAAAATCCTATTTTGGACAAGAGCGTAAGAAAAAGAAAAATCAACTCTCCCACCGGATAGCGCCATGTACTTCGCACTACCCAAAGATCAGGAACGGGGACAGGTTTTTTATGCAGAACCGCCTGCTCCCACCGGCTGGGAGTATTGGTATTGGGAACAGGTTCATTACGTTTGGTTGGCCGCCTCATAATGCGAGTATTTTCTCCGAATGGCAAAAATACTCGCGAGGTTTTTTGCCTATATGCTAAAATACCCAGGACAACCGACGGCGATGTTAAATCGGTATCTCAAGAAGCAGGTTGAAGACGACCTCAAGCGGAAGATGGTCTTCGTCGGGGGACCGCGGCAGGTCGGCAAGACGACCCTTGCCCTGGACCTGGTCGGCGGGGGCGCCGGATACCTGAACTGGGACGCCGCCGAACATCGGGAGCAAATTCTCAGGAGAACCCTGCCGGACTCCGATCTCCTCGTTTTCGACGAAATCCACAAGTACCGGTCCTGGCGGAATTACATCAAGGGGCTCTACGACGTCCGCCGGCCCGGCCGGCGGATACTCGTGACGGGAAGCGCCCGGCTCGACTGGTACCGCTTCGGCGGCGACTCCCTGCAGGGACGATATCACTACCTGCGGCTCTTTCCCCTTTCTTTTGCCGAAATCGGCGGGACCTCCCGGGAAGGTTTTTTCGATCTCCTTACCTATGGTCCTTTCCCCGAACCCTTTTTCGGCGCCTCCGAGACACAGGCCCGGCGCTGGTCCCGTGAATACCGAACACGACTCATCCACGACGATTTGCGTTCGCTGGAAAACGTACGGGACATCGGCAACCTGGAACTCATGATGCTTCGGCTTCCCGACCTGGTAGGTTCCCCCTTGTCGATAAACGCCCTTCGGGAAGATCTCCAGGTAAGCCATAAGGCCGTATCCGGTTGGCTCGACAAGGTGGAACGGCTCTATGCGATTTTCCGCCTCCCGCCCTTCGGGGCGCCGAAGATCCGGGCCGTGAAGAAAGAACGGAAGCACTACCATTTCGACTGGACCCTCGTAAAAGACCCTCCGAAACGATTCGAGAACGCCGTTGCCCTTCATCTTCTCAAGTGGATCGCTTTTCAGGAGGATACCCTCGGGAAAGACATGGAACTTCGCTATTTTCGCGACATCGACGGACGCGAAGTGGATTTCGTCGTTCTCGAAGACCGGCGGCCGCTCATGTTTATCGAATGCAAATGGTCGGATGCACCCGTGTCCGCGGCCCTCGGGTATTTGAAAACCCGTTTTCCGGACACTTCCGCGTTTCAACTGACCGCCGAAGGCGAGAAAGATTACGTAACGGACCGGGGAATTCGGGTGTGCCCCGCCCATGTATTTCTTGAAAAACTCGTTTAACCCTAATACAGCGTAAACCCTGATGAGATAAAAACGGGATTGCTTCGCTCCGCCTGCGGCGGACCTCGCGATGGCGGATTCCGCGGAACGATGTACCATCGGGAGGCTTTGAAACAGCGAAATCGGCTTTTTCATGGCATTCGAGCGTGGTCGATGCCGGTTTTCGGTCGCGGACGGCCCGGCGAAAAAACGTTATAATCGTTGGAGGTTATGAAGATACTGCTGTTCAGCGATACCCATGGGAACCTGAAGGGGCCGCTCGAGGTCCTCCGGAGGGAACCCGGCGTGGACAGGTTTTTCCATATGGGGGATACCTATTACGATGCCGTCCGCATCCGCGACCGAAGCGGCGTGCCCATGACCGCCGTCAAGGGCAATATGGACGGCGGAAGCGAGGGGCCCGCCCTCGAGGTGGTTGGACTCGAAGGGGTGCGGTTCATGCTCGTTCACGGTGACCGCTATCATGTGACCCGGGATATCGCGGTTCTCGACTACGAGGCCGAGAGCCGGGATGTGCAGGTGGTCTGCTTCGGGCACACCCACAAGCCCTTCGATCACGCCTTCAACGGCCGGCGGTACCTTAATCCCGGGGCCTTCAGTCACGGCCGGGCTTTTTACGGGGTGCTTACCGTCGAGGACGGCACGGTGGAGTATCGGCAGGTAAAGGGGGGATAAAGGACGGGCGAGGGGCAAGAGGCGATAGGCGAGGGGCAGGAAGACGTTAGACGTAACAGGCAAGGGGCTATGGGCGATTGGCTATGGGGATAACGGACGGGCAAGAGGCGATGGGGGATGATGGGGGAGTGGTATGAAAACGTATTTCCGGCCAACAGGTTGTTGCCTGTTCGCCGGTTTTCGGAGAACGTGTGATGATCATCGGCATTCCAAAAGAGATTAAGCCCCAGGAGCACCGGGTGGGGATGACCCCCGGCGGGGTGAAGGCCCTGGTCGGCGACGGCCATACCGTGGTCGTCGAAAACGGCGCGGGCTCTGGGAGTGGATTTACCGACGAACAGTACCGGGCGGCGGGGGCTGACCTTCTTCGAGCCTCCGAGGATGTCTGGGGCCGGGCGGCTCTCGTTGTCAAGGTGAAGGAGCCGCTGCCGGCGGAATACGGCTTTCTTCGGTCGGACCTGACGCTTTTTACGTATCTTCATCTTGCGGCCGTGCCCGAACTTGCCCGGGCGTTGGTGTCCTCGGGCTGTACGGCCCTCGGGTACGAGACGCTCGAGGTAAACGGCAGGCTTCCCCTGCTCGAGCCCATGAGCGAGATTGCGGGCCGCATGGCGCCCGTCATGGGGGCCTATTATCTCCAGCGCCACCGGGGAGGCCGCGGCGTGCTCGTGCCCGGTGTTCCCGGTGTGGCCCCGGCGAAGGTCCTGGTGCTGGGCGCGGGGACGGTGGGGACGAATTCGGCCGAGGTGGCCATAGGCATGGGTGCTCAGGTAACGGTAATTAATCGAAATCGGGATCGCCTGCAGGATCTGGAACACCGTTTCGGGGCCGCCGTGGTGACACTGGACGCCACGGAGGAAAACATCGCCCGGGAGGTGCCTCTGTCGGACATGGTTATCGGCGCGGTACTTGTGCCCGGCGGTAAGGCGCCGAAACTGGTTACGGAAGACATGGTCCGGGCCATGGCCGAGGGATCGGTTATCGTGGACGTTTCGGTGGACCAGGGAGGATGTATCGCGACCACGCGGCCGACGACCCACGACGATCCCGTCTACGCGGTCCACGGGGTGACTCACTACTGTGTCGCCAACATGCCCGGGGCCTATCCCCGGACGTCGACGATTGCCTTGACCGACGCCACGCTGACATACATCAGGTCTCTGGCCGACCAGGGTGTGGACGGCGCGACGGAAGCCGGCTCGGTGCCGGCCTCGGCGGTCAACGTACGGGGCGGACGTATTGTTCACGACGTCGTTGCGGACGCCCTCAAGTCCCTGTAGAACGACAGGGTGGAAAAACCATGATAAGCTCGCGGGTTTTCGCGGGTGAACGCGGATAAACCCTAGTGGCATAAAATACGGGGCCGGCGGTCTCAAAAAAAAAAAAAAATCCGCAATACGGCGTGAAGGATGGGCTATGG